>NZ_CALKQY010000022.1:0-129921 GCF_937990675.1 Hoylesella shahii
GGAAGCAATATAACATGGTCCATTATCTGATAACAGACAAGGAGGATTCTGGAATATTCATAATTTCTTTAGGAATCTCCATTGTCATTCCCCAATTGTGGCATTTGAATTGCTTTTATCACTTCGCCTCGATGATTAGTCCATACCTTAATACTACAGCCCACAGCACCTATCCCTGTTGATGTTATAGTATAGACGGAGTTTCCTTTTAGACTTATTCTTTTTTCGCTTGATTTTATTCCACCACGATAAACAGAGTAGCCCTTGGGGATTCTGTCTAAATATATTCTTTGGGGAGGAGAATTTGCTGAATCAGTCCAGAATAAGGATAACGCCCCTTCGTATGATTTTCCATCTGGAGTAATTGAGTCATTCTCAATACTAAGATTATAGAAAGAACTCTTATATACATATAAGGATTGAGAGCCAAAATTAAAGTAAAAACAAACTTCTCTCTTACAGCTGCATAATAATAAAGAACATATAATAAACGTTACTTTCCTATTCATTACCTTTATTATGATTATTCACTTCAAACACATTCATTTCTGCAAAGCGTTTAGGCACTTTAGCCAACGAAGCATGTATCATAATGCATGCCTTGAAGTTTGGTGCCCATGTTCGGTTTTCAATGTCTTTCAGGCCGCTCACCAATAGCGAAGCCCACGGTTGTCTAACAGATAAAGTCTTCATTGTTCTGATTGTTTTATAATTAATAATTCACAAGAAATTTCTAGGCTTGTTATTCGTCCAGCCCTTCAATATCCTTTATTTCTTCTACATCATTGGCTTTTCTAGCCTCATCAAACTTAGCTTTCATCGTAGGATTATTGTAAGTTAGTTTACGAATGGTTAGTGCTTCGGTGTCTTGTGTGGCAAGGCGCAGATTGTTTTCGCTGCTAATAAGTTCGTCGCGCACTTTTTGCAGTTTAATAATGGTGTCGTCGATGTGTTTAATTGCATCCTTAAACTTATTAGAATACAATTCGTAATGCCTCACAAACTTTAGTCTAAAGTCTTCTATCTTTGCTTCAAAGTTAGTTACATCCACCTCTTTTTGTTGTGCCAGCACCAGTTGTTTTTTATATTCCAAGGCTTGTTTTGAAGCCTGAACCAACAACGTGATAAACGTTACAAAGAATTGCGGGCGTATAACATACATTTTAGGATAGATGTGGCTCTTGTTCACAATACCATTATTATATAGTTCGTTGTCGGCTTCGAGCAAACTAACCAGCACCGCATATTCGCAACCTTTCTTTTTTCTGTCTTCGTCCAGCTTTTTCAAAAAGTCGTCGTTCTTATGTTTAGTGGCCGTGGTGTCCATCTCGTTTTTCATTTCAAACATGATAGAGAGGTATTCTGTTCCATCTTCGCTATCTCGAAACACAAAGTCGCCTTTAGTACCATCGCTGGCATCGTTGTCTTTACCAAAGAAAGCATTGGGCAACATAGGTCGTAGATAACGTTCGTACTCAATATTGCAATGCTGTTCGAGCGTTTCGCCCACCATTTTGGTAGACATTTTGGTTTTCAGGTCGCGGTAATAGTCAATTTGTTCTTGTTTTAGGCGCAATTCGTTATCAAATTGCTTTTTCAGGTCGGCTTGATTCAGTTGCGCCCTACTCTTCTCTTGTTCTATTTCGCTTTGCAGTTTCACAATTTGGTGTTCTTTCTCCTGCGCCTCTTTCTCTGCATTGATGCGTTGTTCCATGAGGGCCAACTTCAGCTTATTGTCGTTTTGGCTAATTTCGTGTTTCAGTTTATTGATAGTCTCTTCTTTCTGTGCCAAGGCAATAGCCATTTCGTTTCTTTTTTGGGTCTCCATGCCCTCCATCGTTTGTTTAAGGTTGGCAATGGCGGTGTTCATTTCAGCTTTTTGCAGCGAAAGGGCGTTTTCTTTCTCACCCTTCAATCGTTGTATCTCGGCATCTTTTTCATTTAGTCGTTTTTCTATTTCGGCTAATTTTGTTTGAAACGACTGTTCTTTACGGGCATTTGCCAATGCCTGTTCGGTTTTGGCGCGCTCGTTTATTTCGGCCAATCGTTTGCACACTTCAGCTTCAAACTCATGGTTCTTTACTTGATTTACGATATAGCCGTAATCGGCCTCATCCACTTTGAAAACATTGCCACACTTGGGGCATTTTAATTCGTTCATAAATTGATATTTTTAATTATGAGTGCAAAGTTAAGACATAAAAGTGCAGTCTTTCTGCATAGAAGAATTATTCTTTGCTGTTTGAATAAAAAAGGTGCATTTTTGCTCCCAAAAGTGGCATATTACATGATGACGAACTGATAAAACCACGATGAGACAAACAAACAACTGCTAGGCTGCTGCGCTTTGGCTGTTGCCAGTAGCTATATGCCGAAGGGGCGCAAACGAGATGTAAAATATTTGTACCACTTTTTAACATTATGAGTGCCTTCGCTCAAAAAAATCGGGGCGTAGACCGAATTTAAGCGCGTATTTTCGAAGTTTATAACAAGCTGATTGACTGATATTTACGCCAGAAAAAGCAAAATTAACTGCTGTATAACACAAAATAGTGACATAAAACATAGTCCGCTGCCGTGGCGAGAACCACAAAATGGCTTTCGCCTAAAATAGCCCAAACACCCACAAACAAGGCTTAAAACACCAGTTTTTAGGTCTTTTCTATGCATTTTGCACCATTTAGCCTTGCGTTTTGTAGGAGTTAGCACTGCGTTTAGCACCATTTAGCACTGCGTTTTGTAGGAGATAGCACTGCGTTTTGGTGCATATTGCGATGCATTTTGGTGCAAAACGCAATTCAGCTCGTGGTGTTCTTCCATTTATTTCGTGCATTTTGGGGTTCAAACTTTGGCTTTATTTTCTTGAAATAGAAAGCCAAAAACATAGAAAATGGCAAAAATCAAGGTGAAAATTGTGCAAAGCGTACCCCACTTTTCACCCTAAAGGCGTGTTTTTGATGTTATTTAGCAGGTTAGTTCGTCTAGAATAGTGTGGTCACAAGGGTGCATTTTGTAAAGTTTGTTTACCGATTTAACAAACACATACACCCCCATTGCCCCACATATTGCATGCAAGGCGCAAGCCTTTACAAGCAAATAGCAATTGTGGGAGGCCAGTGCGGCAGGTTGAAACACCAGCAACACCCACCTCCCACGAGCCACACGCATGCAAGTAAAGCCTTAGCGTGGGGGCCTATCTTCGGCCGCCAAGCTATAATCAGCCCCAACATTAGGGGGCAAGTTATAACTTTTTAAGCTTTGCTTTTAGGCCCACGCTATAGTTTTTAAATCGTGCATCCATCTCCATATCCGTGGGATTCCAATGCTGCGAGTAAGGCGGATTGCTCACCACAGCATCGACGTAGAGCGGTTTGTAGAAGTCGACACCCGTGGTTTGCAGGGGCCAGTCTTGGTCTAGCGAGTCGGCACAGCGCGTATTGATGTTGCTAGGAGCAATATCACGCATCACGAGATTCATGCGTGTGAGGTTGTAGGTGTTTTCTTTTAGCTCTTGCGCGTAATATTAATGATGGGTAAAGCAATTTTAATGGAGTAAATACCTTTTCAATAAGCAAATGGTATTTAAATAATCCGTTTTGCTATAATCACTTAATGCAGCTTTAGCCACATATGCATTGAGAAGGTCTGCAATATGCTGAACAACTTCCGCGGGAATTTGGGCTTTTGTATGAAGCAATCGTTTTACTTCGCCATGAAAATTTGTTATCGACTGCTTTCTTGGAGCAATCTTTGGCATTGAGAGAAGATAGTCCCAACGGTATGCCCAGGTGGAAAATTGTGGAAAAGAAGATAGGTGTAAAGACACATAGTAACGGGCTTTTTTGTTTGTTGCCGCTCGTGTAAACAAGCAAAAAACAGTGGTAGAGGGAACATAACCATATCTACGAATGATATATCCCATACTGGAAACCACATCACAAAGAAGATTAGAATTGGCAAAAAAGGCCTCACCAAGCTCAACCAAGCTGTTCATCAAACATTCGTTGGTAAGTATTGGCTTATAAAAGGTGGAATACTCAGCTCGTGGAAACTTCTCAAAGGCTCGCATTTTGTGTTGCAATTGAGCCTCGTCAAACGATTTCCAATTGCACAACTCGCATTTAAGCGTTTCTAATAGTTCTACATTCAGTTTCATCACCGCATATTTTCTCGCTTATCGTTGCAAAATCTTTCCTATATCAATGCCCCTTAATAGCACATTTTGCCCTTACACCTCCCTACTCCACCTGCTGCAGAGCAATCTAGTTCTGATTATCCATGCACGAGTAGAGATAATCCAACACGTTTTTCCAGCCCCCAGCTTCGGCATTAAAGGCCCACAAAGGCATAGAAAGGTTGTCTAACTGTTCAACACACTCGCTGAATGCATTGCACAGAGCCACTCTCTCGGCCTTGGGGATGGCATTTAGGCGCTCGTCGGACACTTTAAAGCGCGGATTGCTCAGAAAGTTCACAACATCTATGTAGGTTTTATCATCACAACCTTGTGCAAAATCGGGGAAAACAGATAATGTTTTATCAAACATCTGTTTCATTTCTTCCAGCCCTAACTTATCTAGTACATCAGGAATGTAGGGCAAAAACTCCCTTCCTTCACAAAAAAGATAATGCCAACCATCGCCTTTCCAATTGCCAATCATGTTTAAGGCAACATGAAAGGTAAACATTTCGTTACTTACCTTTGCTTTTATTTCCTCTAGCGTACCCCCTTGCCATATCTCATCAGACATGTTTACAAGGCTTGTTTCTAGTTCGCCATCGTTATGTTTTTGCCAAAGTGCTTTTAAATCGTTCATATTAAGTGATTGCAAAAGGTGTAAAAAAATCAGCAACAGAAGGTTTTGCGTTACCAACATTAGCCCATCCAACTACTAACAAATCGTAACCATAACACTCCCCTTAGCTGCCAACACCTCGCGATAGAAGTCTTTCATGCTTTCGAAGTAATCGGCTATTTCTTCTATTATTTCATCCTTCTCATCGTCGTAGTCCCATATATCGGGATAAAGTTCGGCTTTTTTGCATGCTTCCATACTGAAATGAGATAAAGCTTGGTCCATATCAAAAGCCTCTAAAGCCGAAAGCACGTCGGCAATTCTCGCCTTTTCGGTGTAAGCAACAAACTCGCTAATGTTTTCAATCGCTTGAACCCCCACAACAGCTTCGCTTAAAGGATTGTTTGGAATTGGGTTACTGCTATCAACGCCAGTAAGAACAAAATGCAGCACGTCCCACATCTTGTCTATATCCAAAAAGATTTCGGTTTGTTCGCCCCACTCTTCCGCCTCTTCAAGCAATGCCTCGCTGTTGTTTTTAAAGTTCTTTAGTGCGTTTAATTGTTCATCAGTCATAAACTGATAGTTGGCTATCATTCCCATATTGTTTTGTTTTTTTGCTTAGCAAGCCATAAATAGGCTGCTATTGATTATACATTATTGTACGTTGCTTTATCCTTGATTGATTAGTATCGCCTTTTCCGCGTTTAATTTCTATGCAAGGCGCCAATGGTAAGCTCATAGGGTCTCCATGTATGCCTGCTGGCGTGGCGTGTTGTGCATCAAGTTAATAACTAACTTCCACAGATGCGGGGTAAACACGGTAGGGATCGAAATAGGTAACGCAGCTGTTAACCATATCCTGCAACGAGGGTTGCACAATTTTGCGATACACCTGACGTCCGTTAACAATCACGGTCACTGGCTTATTAAGGTCAACAAGCTGTTGGTTTAGATACACACGCAGCCTGCCACCCTTAGCTTGAGCATACGAACGACTAAATTTCATCTCGATGCCCCATTGCTTTTCTTGTTCCACACACGTGTATTTCACATCGCTAACATTGATTTTCACCACGTTGTTGTTTATTTCCATCTCGTAATAAGTGCGATTTTCAGAAGGCCGTGCCATCACTTGCAAGTTGTAAAACCCATTGCGACGTCGGCCGTCCATTTCAAAATCCTCCCAAAGCACCGTTTTGGGATAAGCGTTTCGCACAAAGTTTTTGAGCCAAGGTGTTGTTAATCGGTAATCAATTCTGTGCTGCATGCCCGGCAACAAGTTGATGCGATGAACAAAAAGAGGGCGTTTATCCACCGATAGCGGGCGCGACAGTTGGGCCGAATCGAAGGCCACTTGGGTGTAATACGTTAAGATATTGCGATAAAAACCAGTGTCGTCGGCACCCGTTAAGAACGAAAATCCCATATTGGCACAGTTCTCCACGGGGGCATTTTTCAAGGGTTCGCCACCCGCCATCGGTCCTGCTGCAGCCCAATAATCGGCATAAAACGAGGCTAAACGCTGACTGCCGTAGCCTCCTTCGGATATTCCGAACACATAAAGACGATTGGCATCAACATTATTATCAATCAAAGCCTGGCGCAACAACTTCTCCCAAGCAAACTGTTTGGCCAGTTGCCACCATCTATAATATTCGCCTTCGTTGGGTATTTGCGGAATGAAATAGAGCGAGGGTGCATCTTGAAACAAGTTGCCTAGCGCCAATCCCGTTTGCCATTCCTGCTCTTTAGGCCCCGACCCATGAAGGTATAAAAACAGCGGTAGCTTGCCTTGAGCCACTCCCTTGCTACCATAATAATAAGGCAAAACAGCATTGGGCTCGAGCGATGCAGGCAAATTCCATGTTGAATGCCCACCCTGCTTCAAGCTTTGAGGTTGTAAAAGCTTTTGTTCTTGCAATTCGTTATTGGCTGCACACCATGCATCCCACACCATTTTTTGACTTTGGGCCACATCTTTCACCTTTATCTGCACTTGCAAAGGAGCAGAATAAGTGGTGTTTCGCATAAAGTTGTCCCGATTTTTCAGTTCGTCGGCCTGCTTAGTTTGAAGCGTCTGCAAGAAATATTTTTGTACCTTCGCTTTGAGATTTTGCGATTGCGAAAGCGCAACGTTAGGTGTTACACACAGCGAAAGGGCCACAGCTGTGGCAATAGACATGGGTTTTAAGCGCATCATAAGTTTTTGTTTTGACTGTTTAGAGGGCACACGTTGTGTTAGCCCTTACATTTAAGGTTCTGTGTA
This sequence comes from Hoylesella shahii, assembly GCF_937990675.1. NCBI lineage: Bacteria > Pseudomonadati > Bacteroidota > Bacteroidia > Bacteroidales > Prevotellaceae > Hoylesella > Hoylesella shahii. Next base: position 7,066 of record NZ_CALKQY010000022.1, read on the forward strand.
GAGCCAAATCGTTGGTAAGCAACAGCACGCAACCATTGGCACATTACAAACCTGAACCTTAGCAATGTTGCAAAATTAATGATTTTTGAGCAACTTGAGTAGTGTTTTTGAATTTAAAAACGCCCAAGTAGTTGATAAAAAAGAAGCTGTGTATCAAATCAACGGGTGAAGATTGATACACAGCTTCATTATTTTTTAAATGAAGTCCACTTTAAAGCGACTTAATCGCTATATCCAGGCGTCTGAACCAATTCGGCATTGGTAGACATGGTGGTCTCGTCTATTGGCCACAACAAGCGATTAGCGTTGGCTGTAGAGTACTTAGTGGCCTTGTCGAAGAGGCGAATATCGTGCCAACGTTTGCCTTCGAACATAAATTCGCGTAGGCGTTCTTTCAAAATAGCCTCGGTGGCGTCTTCGTCTCCGCCCACAAAGGGGTTGTTGGTGTAGAATGTTGTTAAGGCTGCTATGCTGCCATTGCTAACATCATTGGGATATTGCACCTCGGGATGAGCGTTGAAATAGGTGGCACCATAAGCGCGTAAACGCACCTTATTAATCTCTGTTCTTGGGTCTTGACCCAACAACACCTTAGCTTCGGCAATGCCCAAAAGACATTCGGCAAAGCGATAAATGGGCTGATCGTCGTACCACGATGTGGCCGAACCACCCGTAAGAAGCGTTCCATGAAACTTATTACATATGTTTCCTACATACGTTCCATCCGAAGCGCGGTACACATCGGCCAAAGTAGCCTTCTTACGTGTATCGTTATCGTTAGAATAAAGCATTGTCCACAGCTGTTTATCAAGCGAGAAACGCATCACACCACTACCCAAACGCAAGTTAAGATATTCGGATTCACTAAACTGTATGGCCTGTCCAGCAGCGTTATGTAGGCGATAAGCGCCCACGTTTTGCTTGTTCATCACGAGCGAAGTATAGAGCCCATTCCACAAAGAAGTTTCGTTTTCGCGGTTATGTAGCGCGTAGATAATCTCTTTGTTCTCTTTTTTGTCGTAGGCAAACACATCACCAAACTTATCAAGCAGAGCCACATCGGCATTGCTTTCCACATCTTGGTAAGCCGTTAAAGCCGTTTGATAGTCGGCATTTCCGCCACCCATCTGTTTGCCACTCCACAAATACACCTCGCCTTTAAGCATCTTTGTAGCCGAAAGCGACCAGTAATTGCGGCCGCTGGCGAACTGATAATTGTTGTTATAAGCCTCTTCAGAGGTTTTAATATCGGCCTTAATTTGGGCCATCACCTCGGCAGCCGAACTCTGTTTGCGTGCAACATTATTGAGGTCTACAGTCTTTCCCTCTGTGTGTTGTAAATATAAAATAACGTCGCCATAGGTACGAAGTAGCTGGAAATACAAGTAAGCGCGCATGCCATGAGCACTTCCAAGATAAGCTTTCTTTTGTGTGTCGCTTAGATAACCAGCTTCGTTCACCTTATCGATCATCAAATTAATCTGATTAATGCCCGTGTAAACACCTCCATAGTTGTTAATCACGGCATTTGTTTTCTCAAGTGTGTTGTTCCATAGGCGTTCATAACCTTGCGAAGCCTCACCACTAAAAGAACTACCGCTATATATATTGGCGCGCATTTCGCCCCAAACAATGTACTTATCGGCATAACTTCTCATCCAAGAATTAAGACCTTGGTTGAAGGCTTGCACCTGATCAGCATTTTTCCAATAGTTTGCATCGGTAATGGTACTTGTTGGTTCTAAGTCCATACAGCCCGTTAGCGACAAGCCAAAGATACCAGCTGCAATATATGATACTAACTTTTTCATTGCTCTGAAAATTGATTAGTTAAAATGAAACGTTTAATCCAAAGATAAGAGTGCGAGGAGTGGGATAACGACCATAATCATATCCACCTGCTGGTTCGGGCGAAGCGCCATCATACGACGTGAGGTAGAAAAGATTTTGTCCCGTTAGATAAACACTAGCATTGGCCATTTTCAGTGCGTTAATCCACTTCTTAGGCAAGTTATAGCTAAGTGTTATTTCGCGTAAAGCCATGTAGCTGGCCTTCTCAAAGAACTTAGAACCCACGCGCCAGATGTTGTGTTTGTTCAGTTGGTCGGCGTAACTAAATGCTGGATAGGCTGCGTTAGGATTGTTTTCGGTCCACATATCCTTTACGTTTTCAATGAGATTAAACTGTCCTTGGAACTGACCCATCGAGCGAGCTTTAAGGTCGTTGTAGATGGTATGACCCAAAGCGTAGTCAAAACGCGCATAAAGCGAAAGATTCTGATAGCTTAGTGTCGTGGTCCATCCACCTGTTACAGTGGGTCGGGCATTACCAAGCACTTTGCGGTCGAGTGTATTAATGATACCGTCTTCGTTTATATCCTCCCAACAAACGTCGCCTGGCTCAATGGCTTTCCAGCCTGTTGAGTTTTTATAAAGCACACCTGTTTCGGGGTTTACTTGGTCGGCCAATCCTGGTCCGTAAAGTTTTGCCACGTTATCTATACGCATATTGGCATGAGCTTTCACGTCGTCCCAGTCTTTAAAGATATGGTTTTGGCTGTATCCATATAGGTCGTCAAGGGTTCCACCCTCGCGATAACCGCCAATCCACTTCGTGGGCGTTTTGCCATTTGCATCCACTTTACCTGCTGCCACCTCAACACCTTCGAGCTGATTAAATGGACGGTCGCTCTTTGGCAGCTTAATAATGGTGTTTTTAACCGTTGAAAGGTTGAGCGAAAGGTCCCAACGGAAACCATTTCTAAGGTGTACGGGAGTGGCTTTCACTTCCATTTCAAAACCTTGGTTGCGCAGTTTACCCAAGTTGGTTTGTATAGAAGAGAATCCCAAATAAGAGGGAAGGTTGACGCTTTGCAGCAAGTTGCTGGTGTTGCGCACATAATAATCGAGAATGAACGACAATCTATTTTTGAAGAAGCCCAAATCAAGACCCGCTTCAAACGTATGACTCTGTTCCCATTTCAAGGCTGTATTCACCAGCGAGCGGTCGTAGAAGGCCGTGTTACCGCGATAATTGGTTTGTTGGTCGTAGATACCATAGATATAGAAGTCGCCAATACCGCTCACATTACCATTGCTACCATAGCTAATACGTGGTTTGATGTTGCTCACAACCTTAGATAGCGAAGAGTTTTTCCAGAAATTCTCTTCCATCATGTTCCATCCAAACGACACCCCAGGGAAGAAGCCCCAACGATTATCTTTGAGTTTAGAGTTGCCATCGTAACGGAAGGTAAACGTTAGCAAGTATTTTTGCTTGTAATCGTAGTTGAAACGTCCGAAAAGCGACTCAATGCGGTTGCGCGATTTCAGCGATTCGGGATTGCTATCCTTGTCGGCTCCGGCGTTAAGGGTTGGAATATCATCGGTTGGCGAATTTTTTGTCGACGCTTTTAGAGAGTAATAGTTATAGTCGTAGTATTCGGCACCGAGCATAAGGTCCACATTGTGGTGTTCGTTAAACGTGTTGAAGTAGTTCAATGTGGCGTTAAGCTGAATTTGAGTATCCTTAAACAAGTAGCCGTAAGCACGTCTGGTGGTGTTAATGCTGGTAGGATTACTTTGTGTATAGAAGGCCTTATTAAAGCTTTCGTTTTGATTAAGCACATGATAAACCGAAGCATTGGTTTTCAAAATAAGATGCTTGGGTATCAATGTAAAATCTAATCCTGCGTTAAAGGTTTCTGAACGCGAGCTGTTGCTTGATGTAAGCTTATCGCTCCAATACTGATAGTTACCATCAGAGTTGCTCCATCCTGGTGCAGGCGAGCCATCTTCGAGGTAAGGATTCCATGTGGGGCGTTGCGAACGTGTGCGATAAAACAACTGATACCACGAATCTAGATAGGTGCTAGGCGTGGTATGCCATGAGTATTGTGCCCCAGCGCGAGCCTTAAGCCATGGTTTAATTTGATAATCGCCCTTTACACTTCCTGTAAAACGCTTATAAGCGGTGTTACGCACCACACCATTCTCGTTGTAATAACCCAAAGAAGCCACAAACGAACCCATGTTGTTACCGCCACTGAAGCTCACATAGTGGTCTTGTGTGAGCGTCTGGTTGTGGTAAATGGCATCCTCGAGCGTTCTACCATAGTCTTTGAATATGAGTCGAGCACCATTAGTAGTCCCGTAATAGGGGTCGTCCATGATTTGCCAACCTTCTTCTGCGAGTAGTCTTTTATGCTCTGCATTGGTGTCGTCGTAATACATCACATCGGTGCGAGGCGAATAATCGGTGTATCCTCTACCCGAATAACCATTCTGAGCATCCACATTTGCTGCTCTACCGTGGCCTTCCATCGCATCGGTGTAACGCTTAAAGCCCATACGGTTGTAGTAAATGTAATCGCGAGCATTCATAAAATCGTAGTCGTTGCGCCTAAAGTTCACACCCAACTTAGCGCGATAATTGATGCTCGATGTGCCTGTTTTGGCGCGTTTGGTGGTGATAAGGATTACACCGCCGTTGGCTCTAGCACCATAAATGGCTGTAGAGGCGGCATCTTTGAGCACTTCCATCGACTCGATGTCCGAGGGGTTAACCTCTGAAAGGGCACGCTCCACACCATCGACAATAATCAAAGTGGGGGCACTTCCTGTGATTGAAGCACCACCACGCAAAGTGATTGAAGGCGCAGCACCAGGTTGTCCTGAACTACTAACCACCTGAAGTCCAGTTACACTTCCCTGCAATGCATTACCCACATTGGCAAAAGCGGCAGCATCTAGCACCTTGTTATCCATCTTAGAGATGGCCGTTGTAAGAGTTGCACGTTTTTGTTGACCACCATAACCCGTCACCACCACTTCGTTTAGGGCATGTTGCTCTTCTTTCATCACAACCTTTAGTTCTTGTCCGTCCCACTTTACCTCCTTTGTATCCATACCGATATAAGAGATAACAAGAACACTTCCCGGTTTGATGTTGGGCAAATTGAATCGCCCATCTAAGTCGGTTGTACCGCCATTCCCCACTCCTTTCACCAGAATGGTGGCGCCAACAACGGGCTCTCCATGTTCATCTACGATAACACCTGTGCATTTTCCTGCTTGCTGAACGTTTTGTACCAACAGCTCGGGAGCTGCCAATGCTTGCGTTGGCATGAAGAAAGATACACCCACACATAACGTAATGCCAATTGGCTTGATGCGTAAAGTCATAAATGTCTTACTATTTAATAAATTGAGATTGTTTAGTTTCTTCGCAAATGCACAACAAAGGGTGCTGTATGCTTGCGTTGAGGGGCTAAATTTATTTACTGAAATGCTTATTTAATTCACACTGTTGTTGCTTAGTTAAGTAAAAGAGGGCTTGTTGTCTTTATTGGCCTCCTTGATAACGTATATTACACTCTGTTTAGATAGTCTATGGCAAAAGTATGATTATTTTCTTAAACAGCACAACTTATTAAAATATTTTATGATAAAAGCGTTCATTTACGATTAACAAACAACAATCGCGAACAATATGTTGGCAAAAACTAATAGTTTGGCAGTCTTTGGGCAAGGGCATGGTGTGTTATTAAGCTTAGCATGCTCGTTATAGGTTAGTGTTTAAATATAAAAATGAGGGTACAAAACAGGGGCTGCTTCAAGTCGAACGCCTACACACACGCGGTGTGCTTCTTTGTTGTTGCAATGGTTGGCACTGTGTTGTGCCATCTTATTTGCAACAAACGTTCTTCTTAAAACAGCCCCCATAATGGAGCGTTTAGATATAATTACTCAGAAACTGGTCGAACAGGATAAGCGTAAGTACGCATATTTACATACAACGGATAAACGTCGTTTACATCAAAGCCCATACAACAAGCATTATTCCAATCCTTTGGGTCGGCCGACCAATAATCGCCGTACATTGCAGCATGCTCGATATTGCCATTAAGCGAACTTCTATAACCCAGTGCAGGGAAATAAATCGTGGCATTTTTAGCACTGTTTGTCCAGAACAAATGACCCATATTGGCATTGAATGTTGCCGCATTGTTCGTTCCCTTTACATTCATTGTTCCTCTATTCCTACCATTTGCGGTGAATCCACTAAAGGCTCCGTTGGTTGGAACGCTGAATCCTACAGGACATGGATCATAAACACTCTTCGTAACAGGCACTGTATTCGGTGCATTCTCGTCGCCTCTCAAATTGTTATGTATTGACCAGAGGTTATAGAAATAATGATATTTCGTCAATCCATCACCCTGCTTAATCATTCCTCTATTATCTAGGAAGGTTCTAAAGAAAACATTAGGGAACTGTATCTTGTTGGCAATATGTATTTGGTCGTTACCGTTTTTATTGAAACTTCCTTCGCGAATGGCATCCGTTCCAGGCATAGCTTCAGTACGTCCCCATTGATACATGGTAGCAATACCAGCTCTTTCGATATAAGCATTCTGCTTGATTTCGATAATACTTGCCTGCTTCACACCATTGTTTCCAACAGTTTGCTCCACCTTCACCTTCACCGTACGTTGATCTTCATAAGGTGTTGCCATCCATTTAGTGGGCTTCCATCCCAAGGTTTCGTTGGTAAAATGGTATTGTTTGCCTTGGTTGTTGGTAACAGTTATTTTGTCTAGCACATTTTTTGGAGCAAACCACAGATGCCACGACCACACTATTGTGTTGCCTTTCTTAACAGCAACCACTGCGTTTCCGCTCTTTATGTCGGCTCTTGTTACTTCAAACTTTACGTAAGCTTTACCGCCAAAACGTACAATACTCAACGAACCCTGCTTAACAAGGTTAGACTCGTCTGCCCAAACTACTTGGGCACCATTCACGCCATTGTTCTTTCTATTGCCTGTTTCCTCAATCCAAGGTGAGTTAATTACATTTCCAGCGTGATCTCTCATTTCACGAAGAACGATATCCGTTGCTCGGGCCGGGCTTCCAAAAGTTGGAGAATAAGAAGGTGCCTTACTCTTATACGCATCCTCATTTGTTGCTCCATTCTTAATTGCATTACCATAAACCAATGGTATCATGTAATAACCAGGACCAGAGATTACATAGCAGTTGGCTGTATTTTCTACATTAGCAGCACCGTTGCTATTAGAGAGGTTGTAGGGTTGTGCTGACGAACCTACAGGTGTAGCGTTTTGCAAACCTCTATTACGTTCTGCAAGATAGTCTACAACATCTGTTGCAAGGTTGGCTTTAATCACTTCGTCAGCCTCGCCACCTGTTCCGTTGTCTTTGGTAAAACCTTTAAGCCATGCTGGTTTCTCGGTCATCGTGTATGTTCCGTCGCCATTGGCGTCGTAACCCACCACTTTCCATGCCACAGACTGCGAGGGATTGTTAGCCACTTTGCGATAACTCTTTACGCGAATGGTGGCTTCTGTGCCATTATAAGGCACTTCTACGCTTGGTGTACAATCTAGTTTATAATCCCAGTTAGATTGCTTCTGACTAATTTTGTATGTACGGGTTGTTCCTGCTTTCCATTTTCCAGCAAGTTTTACTTTAATATAAGTATTGTCGGTGAAAGCAACTTCGAGCTCAACATCCTTATTGTCTAGCTCTTGCGGAATCATATAGAACGTGTAGTTGTCTTCAATCTTTTTCACGTCCGTCTCGTTCTTGTACTTATCGTTATCCAGTTGGGTATCTCTAATAATACTGTTGGGATACTCGGTGGTGCTATAATTCAAACCACTAAGCGTTACAGTGCCTGGCTCTTTTAGGCTACCAGCAACCCAAGTACCCTCACCGTTAAGGTCGTTAGACATCTTATAGGTACCACGAAGTAGTGCTTTGTGAATTGAAATATACCTGATGGACTTGTTAAACGAAAGGTTGGGGCCCACAGCAAAGCGAATGGCTGTAAGGGCATGACGGAAATTCAAGCTGGTTGAAGGGGCCTGATGGCGTGTGGCATAAAGCACTTTACCCGTGCAAGCCGTCATCAAGTCAACTTGCTTCTTTACGTCTTGGTAAACCGTAAAATCAACAGTGGGTGCGGTATTACTGGTTGGAGCCGTTATTTTTATGTTCTGCTTATGGTCGTCTACTTTAGGATATACGGCGTAGAAAATACCATGACGCTTTTCCCACGACCAAGGTATTCTCTTCACCAATTGGCCATCGCTCTTGGTAAGCTCGTTGCTAAACCACGATTCTTGAATCTTATCATCAGACTCACCGCGCATACCAGCCGACGAAAATTCGCCAAGCGATTGGATATTAATGATGTTGGCACGCGTTGCTGCATCTGCTTTGGTGGGGTTAACACCCTCGATGGTCGATTCCACCACACAAGCGTCTAGGTTATCGTTGCTCTCTATAGGCAACACCCTGTCGGCAAGGTCGGCATCGGTAAGTCCCGATGTAAGCAAACCACGTGTTAAGGCAGGCGCATTGCTGAGCGCTTCATCCTGTGCATCGCTCACATCAAACCTCACAATGGCTTCTTTGTCGCCATCGCTTGTGCTATTATCCATTGTGTCTTCGGCACACGACAGGGCCGAAAGCGCAAAGCCACCGACAAACAAGGCCGACAGCGCATGATAAAAAATCTGTTTCTTCATTATATCTTTCTTCTATGTTAACTCGTTTTCCTAGTTGTCTACTCGCTTTTATCCTTCAAGATAATCGTTTTCTTCGTCAACATCATTTATCAATTCGATAACTTTGATATTGCCTTGACCTCCTTTTCCGGGTCTAACACCTGGACTTGCTGCCATAAGTGCGTTTTCTTCCATAAAACTAAGCACTGAGATTACTGGCTTAAAATAAATTTGTTTTCTATCCATAACTTTTGTAATAATCCTTTATACATAATCGTCTCTAGCTCCATCCGCAAGGCGAGTGGGGTTTAAAAGATAAAATTAAGTGCATTACTTGAGTGTTTATTCACACCTCCAATTGTCACATGCCCCTATCGCAGGGGTAATTTCAATCTCTATTAACCTGATTTTTTATTTTGCAAAGATAATGTAAAATTTGCTAATATCGCAAATAATTTGTTCGTTTTAACAAGTTTATAATTTATATTTTTGAGATAAATCAAGATAGAAACCTAGAAAACATCGGAGTTTTAGAAAGATAGTTAACAATCAAAAGCAATTTTCACACTACTGACTTTATGTAAAAAACAACCGCTCAAAGCTGTATTTTTTACCCTGCTTCTACCCTCACCCTTCGTATTTTCATCTAAAAGCAATGCGCCCAACGCACGGCAAAGCAGCTTTTGTTTCACTTTGCTGGACGTTGAGCGCATATTCTATTGCAACTGATGGTTAGCACCCATCTAGATACAAAGCCTTGCCTTAACCTTTTGCTTTATGTAGCTTCTTTGCTTGGCGCTTTTGCCACCACAGATAATATCCACTGAGGGGCAAGAAACCTCCAATCAAGGCTGCAAGAGCATAAAGCACGCGTGTAAACCAGCCACCCCAAGTGCCTGTATGCAATTGTTTAAAGAGTTTTGGGCCACCCTTTTTCTTTCCATCGAGGCCTGCCTTCATGTCTTTTGGTGCGCCGCTGTGTGCTGGTTCATCCGCTTTAGCTTGGCTGTTATTGGCCTTATCAAAAGCATTTGTTTTTGTGGGATGTTGCGCTTCGCCCTTCTGGGCTGTTGCCTTCATTTCTTTAGGGGGCATTTTTTGTCCAAACAATTTAGACATGGCCTGTCTATACCAGCCAAAAGAAAACACCGGCCCCGTTAAGGCCATGAGGAAAAGAAATACAAAAGCATAGATACCGAGCGACACATGGGTGTCGTAAACAAACCTTCGAAAGCCTTTATCCGTACTCACCTTTAGTCGGCTTTTAAGCATCTTTTTGCTCTTGGGCCACCAAATCACCACACCTGTGAGCAGCACCAGCACCATGCACATAGACGAAAGGGCCATGATAACTCTTCCAACAGATAATCCACCACGTGGGTTTTCGGGCACCATAAACAGCCAACGGTGCAATTGCTTCACCCAAGTATAAAATGGCATCTCTTGAGTATCTAATCCCAAAAGGGGAGAAATATCTTTAATCACAAGCAAAAGAAACCCTGTGAAACACAGTATGGCCATAAAAGCGCCTAAAGGTAAGGCCAACCACTTATGCAGTTTTAAACAATTTTTTTTCATTTCTTTGTTGGTTTATCGTGTTACTTACTTTATTTATATGCGTTTCTGCTTTGTGTTGTGCAAGCGCGTTGCTAGATTAGCGAGGCGTTCTAGGTATCTTCCTCACTGGTTTACTGATTACTCGATATAGCCTCCCTACTCTTAGCTTGCTATTGGCGCACAAAAAATGGTTTCATGATGCGCTATAGATTTTTAGCACCAAGCGTATTGACAACACTTCAATAACATAAGACTCGCTTAATCCCAAAAAGTTTAATTGCCCTAGAAATGTTTTGCATTTTCTTTATGCTTTTGCGGGTATTCATTCGGGACAATACCCACATCAAACCACCCACACATAGGCCTGCATTTACCTGGTTACATAGCCCTCTTACCTGCTTTCCAACCTTACACTGCTGATGCTTTGGTGAGCATAGGCCATGCTTGTTGCACCTAATATCGAAGTTTAGCCCCACCCTTTGAGTTAACCATAAATGTTAATTTTGTAATCTTTTTTTTACAAATGCACATCGCACGGGCAACCAATCTAGCGCGGATGCAAGGCTAAAAAGCACTATTTTGTCCCCTTTTGGGGATACAAATTGAGGTGAAGCGAACCAAAAATACTACTGCTTTGAGCAAACTATATACATTTTGGCGTGCTAGATGCTCGAAAAACTCAAAAATTTAACTCCGTGAAATGACACAATTCCACCTATTTTTAATAATAATTCAGCTAGAAAAACACTCCTAAATGGGTGCAAAACGTATGAATTTGCCTTGCAATATGCATGAGTTTACCTTGCTAAATGCTAGAGATAGCACGGCTATTTGTTGCGTTTTACAAGGTAAAATGCTGGAGTTAGCCATGTATTTAGCACCAAATAGCATGATAATAAGGCAAAAAATGGTGGTTTTACCTTTTATTTTGATCTGTTTAACAACAACGCATGATTCACTAACTTTTATTCGTTTCTAATAGTATTTTTATGCAAAGATAACGCTAAAACATGCTTACCAAGGGTAATTTTAGCCCTAAAACGCAACAAACACCTATGTATCAACACTTTACAAACTTTAAAAATACGGCGATATTTGGGCACTTACCAAGGCGTGGTGACCAAAAGGGGCTGTTTTTTTGTTAAAATCCTAACGTTTATTTTTACAAAGTAAGGAAAGAAGGGCTACATTTCTGTTAACACGCCTATACGCTTGATGTTGTTTCATGTGCATAGTCTGCGTTCAAAGGGCATTAATGCCTGTGTTTTTCAGAGCACATTTCACCTTACAACAAGTAGCAAAACGCGGTTTTATATGCTTATCAACCGACCCATTAAGGCTCTAGCAAAAACAAAAGCGGTGTGACCCTGCATAAAGCAAGGAACACACCGCTTTAAAATCATGAGGCATACACCAGAGGGTGTATCTTCGGAGATGATTACTTCACAAATTTCTGCTTAGCCAAGCCAGCTTTTAGCATATAAACGCCTTTAGGAAGCGAGGCAACCGAAATGCTGCGAACTGCTTTTGCATTGAGCAACAAGGCGCCTTGCAAATTGTAAACCTGCACATCCTGCACATTGGCAAAGCTAAACACATCGCCATTGCGCACAATAGAGGGCTGAGCAGAAAGCGAACGTACATCGGTGGTTTCGTCAACTTGGTAAGCTGTGTAGGTAATCGACACGCCATCTACCGTAGAAGTAACGATTTGATTGCTGTTGTTAGCCACACCGTAAACGTAAGAGTCGTTGCCCTTATTCATCGTTCCATTGCTCTTCACGCCATAAACCAAAGCTTCAACGGGCTTGCGGTCTTTAATTTCTTCGGCATAAGAGGCAAGAAGTATTTTGCCATCTACCACTACCAAACCTGTAACCACTTCGCGTTTTTGTTTGGCTTCGCCTTCGTTGTATCCACTGGTTGCCACCCAACTAACTCTGCGGTTGCTGCGATTGATGGCTGCAACAAATGCATCCGAACCACCTTTAAACGTTTTTTCCACGCCAAACACAGCAGGTTGGTTAAACGTTCCTGCTACATACAAGTTGTTGTTGTCGAATGTCATAGCCTCCAACAGGTTGTAGTTGGTTTCTACATCCGTAACATCCGAACGATAAGTAACATTGTTGGTGGTGCTAGCGCTAACTTCTGAGAGAATAAAACCATGTTCGCGTTTACCGCCACCTTCTGTAAAGTTGAAAGTTTCGGTTTTGTTTGGCGTGCTTAGTTTCACCTTTCCTGTTGCCACAAAGGCTGCATATACCTTGCCATCTGCCACAGTGAAGTTAACACTTTCGGGGCGTGTTTGGTTTTCTGCACCATCATTGTCGAAGGTAAGCGCCACCTCTTCTTTTAGATTTCCCAGGTTGGAGGGGTCGACAGAGTAAACACCCATGCGTGCAATGTTTACATACATAAAGCCTGCATACAAGAAATAGTTGCCCGAAAGCGTTTTACCATCCAACGTGCTAACGCCTGTGTAAGTGGCCGAGAAGTAAAGACGATTGTTTGCCCACATCACTTTGTTAGACTGAAAATAAGTGGCGTCGGCCTCATCAATGTACATTCCTGAGCTAGCCACATCACTTTTCACAGCGGGTATCACTGTTTTGTGTGCTTTCAACGTTCCATTATTATCGTATTTCAGAATAAAAAACGAACTGCGGCTGTCGTCGTTTGCCTTACCGTTGATGGTTTCAACGGTGTTACCTGTTGGGTCAATTAGCTCAACGGCTTTAGCAAACGTACCTACTACATATACATTTCCGCTGTTGTCGGTGGTTATTGACGTTACGCGAGCCGCTCCTTTGAGGGCAACCGCCCAAGAAACATCGCCGTTAGTATCGTACTTAGCTACGAATGCACTGGTGGCGGTGTTCTGGAACATGCTTGTTCCGATTACCACATCGGTGTTATAGGCACCTGCAACATAAGTGGTGCCATCGCTTGCCACCGCCATAGGGGCTACGCGTACTGCCTTATCGGGCAAAGAGAACGCATCAATATTTTGCGTCCATTTGGTTGTTCCAAACGAAGTGGCTTGCATGGTGTATGCCGTTAAGGCAAGACTTACAGTGAGTAAGATTTTCTTCATAAACTGTTCCTCCTAAAATTAAATATTTTCTTAATATTATGATGTGCTGCAGGGCTGGTGTGCAGTCGTGCAACGAGGGATATACGAGGGGTGTTTCAGGGTTCGAAAGCTGGTAAAGAGCCTGGAGCTAGTGTCTTAAGTTTAAGCTGGCAGGCATTGTTGCAGCGTTATCAGCACACATTGAGCATATCTAGCAGCATGTGCCACGGTTTACGAACCCTGAAAGAGGTGTTGTTAGCGTTCCATTTTTTCAATTCCTGGGTTGGCTTCTACAGCCTCCAAGGGGAAACGAAGCGTGTAACGCGAGTCGTTTTGCTGCAATGTGTAGGTATTGCTGTCGTAGGTTTTCTGCAACTGAGGCCGTGCGGTGCGACGAAGGTCGAACCAACGATGGCCCTCGAAAGCCAGTTCGCGCGCGCGTTCGTCATAGATATAGCTGATAAGTTCGGCTTGCGACAGAGTGTCTACGTTTGCTGCATGAAAATTATAGAACGCTGTGGAATAGCGTTTAGCCATTAATGCCTTGAGATAAGTTAGCGCTTCGGCCACGTTGCCCAACTCGGCAGCAGACTCTGCCGCGATGAGATAGAACTCGGCCGAACGGAAAGAGCAACGCAAGTCGCCACCACCGCCTTTGCTAATAAGTGTTGTGGTAGACGATATTTCGTTGAAATAGTGCGCTTTGCGCTTGTCGCCCGACTTATACAAGGCCAACAACTCATCCGAGACTCGGCCTGCTCGGGCGTAGGTTGGCGTCATCACCTGTTCCAAGGCAACGATGTTTTCGGCCGACTTATAACTATTGGGCAGCACAGCCGACGAAGAGGTGAGGTCTTCCAATGCGGGATGTGCCGCAATAACCTGCTTGGCAGCAGCCAAAGCAGCAGCCCAATCTCCCTTATAAAGCGCCAAACGCGACTTGAGCGCATAGGCCGAGGTGGTGTTAAAGCGATAATTGAAGCCCTTATCCCAGGTGGTTTTGTTCATCAACAATGCAGCACTGTCCACATCGTTTTCAACTTGAGCATAGACAGCAGCCAAAGATTTGCTTTGAGGCACGAGGTTTACATCGGCCGTTAGCATCAAAGGCACAGCCCTTGTGGTGTCGGGTTGCACTGTGGTGTAGGGTTTTGCGTAGAGATTAGCCAATAAAAAATGGCAGTAAGCACGCATCATATAAGCCTCGCCCACAAGCTGATTGCGGTCGGCTGTAGATATTTCGGTGATGCTATTGCGATTGGCAATGATGGTATTGGCAATATAAATGGCATGATAATAACGTCGCCAGCCCAACGAAGCAGTTGTGGCCTGGGGCGATTGATCGTTCCATGTCCAGATATCAAAGAACGAGTCGTAGTCTTCGCTGCTCGTGGTAGAGGCATCAAAAGTGATTTCGTCGCTGCGAAAGCTTGCCAACCCGCGGTCTTCGGGAAAGTTTTTATACTCTGAAGTGAGCAATGCCCGATACTCATCGCCTGTTTCGGCAATTACTTTGCCCGTGGGACGGATGTCGAGAAATTTGTCGCACGAGGTGAAAACAGCCACCAGACAAAGGAGAAGGGCTAATCGGATATCTTTCATATTTTATTTGATAATTGTCGATTTTGAATGTTTTGGGGCTTGATAACTTTCTTTTAGCGCACCATGATGAGCGTTGACAGAGAACTATCAAACTGTAAGACGAGCTAGAACTGCACGTTCAAACCAAAGACAAAGCTCTTTGCCAAAGGCTGCGCAAAGGGGTTTCCCATTGTCTCTGGGTCCAGATAATTGTCGTAATTGCTAGCCACAACAAAGAGATTGCGCGCTTCGGCCGATAGCGATGCGGTGCGAATGCCCACCTTTGAAAGCCACGTTTTAGGCAACTTGTAGGCCAGGCGTAGGCTTTGCAGGCGGCAATAGCTGTTGTTGCGCACCCAGGTATCGAGCATGCTGTAGAGGTTGAACTCCGAATAACGAATATATTCGGGTGCTCTTGTTCCGCTTGTCATCAGCGTTGCGAAAGCTCCACTGGTGTTGCTGGTGGTCCATCGTTGCAGAATGTCGCGATTGGTGTTCAGTCCGCGGTCGTAGTTGGCTGGCGAATAGCTGGGTTGTACACGCACCTTCATGCCCAGATTGAAAATGAAGTTAACACCAAGTTGCCAATCTTTATAGTCGAAGGTGTTAATAAATCCACCCGACACTTTGGGGTCGATGGTGCCCATATACTGATATTGTGCACGTTGTTGTTCGGCGGTTAGCGTGCTAGCGCCGTGCGAATTGAGTTTGAGCAATTGTTGGGCGGTAACCTTTTGTCCGTCGTTGGTAAGGAAAAGCGGGTATCCATCGCTGTCGAGACCAGCCGTGCGGTAAGCAAAGATAGCGCCAACGGGATAGCCTTCGCGTCCGGGATAGGTGGAATTTTCGGCCACTGTCTCGCGCAACACGCGGTTAGAGTTGAAACCTAAGTTCAGGTTTGTATGCCAAGTGAAATGTTTGGTGCGGATGTTGCGTGTAGTAAGTGCCACTTCAAGACCCTCGTTCTGCATGCTGGCCCAGTTGATAATGGTTGAAGAGAAGCCCGTTTCAAGTGGAAGCATGCGTGTGCCGATGAGGTCGGTGCTCTTGCGATAGTAGTAATCGGCCGAGACATTAATGGCATTGTCTAGCAAACTCAAGTCGAGACCAAGGTTCACATTGCTGGTTTTCTCCCAACGCAAGTTAGGATTGGGGGCTGTTTCGGCCGTAATAACGGTCTCAACATTGCCAGGTAGCACGGTGGTGCGATTAAAAGTGCCGATGAGATAAGGCGAAGTGTTCTTATCAATATTACCCTGCAAGCCATAAGAGAGGCGCAATGCAAGGTTGTCCATCCATTTAGCTGCACTAGAATTGCGCAAGAATGGTTCGTTAGACACACGCCAGAGCCCACTTACAGAGTAGAGAGGCAAGAAGCGATACTTCTTTGCAACACCAAAAACATCCGAACCATCCCAACGAACACTGGCACCTAGGGTGTAGCGAGCCATCAAAGTGTACGACCCAGTGGCAAACCAAGACACGTAAGCATTTTCTTGGAAGGTTTCGCGATGTAAGGGATATTGGCGTCCGAGGTCTTCGGTGGGGAAAAGAACTGGTTGAGTGGTGAGTGTTCTAGCATCGTAACCATAGGCCGCAGAGTAAAGCGAAGAGCTTTTAAGTCGGCGTACTTCGGTTCCTGCCATCACCTCAAGGTCGTGCACTTTATTAAAACGGTGTGCGTATTCGGCCATTGCCTTCCAGGTCCATTGACTGCTGTGCGCCTCGGTTTGTTTGTGCATACCTCCCGTAGGCAAGAATGTTCGCTTGCCATCAGGATAAGTATAGGTGGCAAAGAGTTTTTCTTTGCGCATGGCGTAGGTGTTTTCGCCAGCATAACGGTCGAGCGAATAGCCGTCTTGTTGGTAGCCAAACTGTGTGGTAAGCTTAAGACTGCTGCTGAGTTTTAGTTCGGCATCGAGGATGAGCATCAACGAATGGTCGGTGCGGTTGTTAGAAGTGTTGGCTCGTTCTTCAAAGATATTGAAGTCGAGCGACGAGTCTTCGCGTCCTTGAATATTGGTGTCGTAACGATAGCTACCATCAGTGGCGAAGGGTTCGAAATAGGGATTGGCTAGGCGCGAGTAGTAAACGGGGTTGGTAAATCCGTTGGTATCGGTGAGATAGCTACGTTGTTTGCGACGATTGGCAAACATCGAGGCTCCCAGTTTGAGCATTTTGTTTACGCGATAGTTGGTTTTAAGCGTAACGTTAAATCTAGAGTTGTTCACTCCGCGCACCGTTCCCATCTCGTCGTAGTAGCCCAACGAGGTGTAATAGTCGGCGCGTTCGCTACCACCAGCTAGGCTAATGTTGTGCTCTTGATTGATAACGGGTCGGAAAAGAATTTCGTTCCAATTGGTATTGATGTTGCGAAGGGCGTTGATTTGGTTTTGAGCATCAGCGCTAAGTGCGCTAAATCCGCCAGCTTTGTATGCAGCAGTTTCGCCCAAAGCATTGAGAATTTGTGCCACCCCACCCTTTCCTTCGCGATAAGTATAGTTGCCTTTCAACAGTTCGAGTTCAAGGTTTACCTTTTCGTCTGCCGTTAACATATTGAGTCTAGACAGGTTGGTGCGAGGCGAATAAGTGAGTTTAGCCGAATAGGTAACGGCAGGTTGTCCTTCTCGTCCGCGCTTAGTGGTGATAACAATCACACCATTAGCTGCGCGAGCGCCATAGATAGCCGTTGCAGCGGCATCTTTGAGCACTGTGATATTGTCGATGTCGGCAGGGTTGATGCCCGCAATTGAGGTTTGATAAATATTATCGATGTCTTTTAGGTCGTCCATACTGGGTATGTCAGTGCCTTCAAGAGGCATGCCATCGAGCACCCAAAGAGGTTCTTGCGAACCGTTTAGCGAAGCCGTTCCACGGATTCTAATCTTCACCGGAGCACCAGGTGCGCCCGAAGAAGCCACTGCTGCGAGTCCGGCAATCTGTCCCGATAAAGCTTGGTCGATGCTTTTCACGGCACCAACCTTCTCGGTTGAGATGTCTACCTTGGTAACAGCGGCAGTGAGTTTGCGGCGGTCTATCTTCTGATAACCCGTCACCACCACCTCGTTTACCGTTCGAGCATTGGGTTTTAGTTGTATGTTATAATGGGTTTGTCCATCAACCAGGCGCACTTCCTCGGTTTGATAACCCAGATAACGCACGGTAAAACTGGTGACTTTAGCACCCACTTCCAGTTTGAAACGCCCTTCATAGTCGGTTACTGCTCCTGCTTGTGCCTTCGAACCAGGCACAGACACAGACACAGTTGCACCAGGCAGTGGGTCGTTATTCGAATCGGCTTCTACCACCACGCCCGTTATGACGCGCTGTGCCCAAGCGCAAGGCGCAAGAACAAGAAGCAGAAGGATGATTAGTTGTCTCATATCGTTTATGAAATTTATTTATATAAGGTGTTAGGATGGAGAAATAATCCCTTGCTTAGCACGCTTTGGGATGGCATTCTGCATGGCATTGTAGCCAATACGATGAATGCATGGAAACCAAATGATGCTTTTGCACGAACTAAAAATTCGTTTTGGGAGTTAAACCAAGGGCCCATACCCACTTAAGCTGCACTCTAATGCGCTAAAGGCTGGGCATAACCCACAATGAAACATTGTATTTGCTTAGTTTTACACGCGCAGCCCACTTCCCTCGTGGTTTATTTAGATAGGCCCAATGCTGTTTGTATGCGCAACGCAACATCTTCGTAATGCAGGCGAGCAGCAGTATTGGCCGAACCCATTCGTGCTTTCATCAACTTAAGAATACGCAACAATTCGCCACGTTTAACACTGATGGCATCGCTCACACGTGTGGCCTGACTGCCTGTTAACTCGATAATGCGCGGTGCACTACTTAGATGTTGTGGGCACCCCATTGAGCAAGTCTCGCTTGTGGCATTGATATAGCGTTGTGTGCGGTTGTTAAGTTTCTTATTAATCTTCACTCCTTCTTGCTCGGCAGCAGCCGTTATCAGTGCGTCTACAAAGTTTTTCTGCAAGCTTCGTTCGGCAATATCGGGGTTACGCCCAGCAATGGTGGTACTAAAGATGTGGTTGTGCAGTTTATCAATCAGGTCGATAGCAGTGAATGTGCGTGTAGAGCCGTTTTGTTTCTCGTTTTCGAGCATTCGCACCAGTCGTTCGTTGTCTAGCAAATCCCAAAGAACGTAGCTTTGCTGGTTGGTGAGCGAATAGGTGGGCGACATCTCTTGCACGCCCACTGGTGTGCGACGATTGATATAAGTGTATTGTGTAAGGGGCGTGGAGAAAAGCCAAGGTTGCGGACTTAACACCTCGTCGAGCAAAAATTGCACGGCTCGTTGTTGGCGTTCGCGTGGCACAAAGCTGAATGTTCGTTTGCCATCGCCCACGAAAGTGTTCTCCAAATACATGCCACCTACATTGGCCAACACGTGATAAGCGTAAAGACTCCATTGAAAAATGATACCAGCATAAAAGCGCGAAGCATCTTCGTAGGTTTGTCCTGGTTGGCCTGTGGTGGTCCATTTCACGATATTGGGTACAATTCTCTTTAAGTTGGCGATGCCATAGCTAGCCGATTTCATGGCATCGTCGCCCAAATCCTCGCTCAAAGCACGAGGATCGATGGCTGTGCGTTGGTTTTGTGCCTCGCTATAACAATACTCTTTGCCTTGATGTTTCTGTAAAAAGTCGAAGAGTTGTTGTTCTGCTTGTCGTTCATTGGGGAACCAGCGATAGCCCCATTCGACAGCCATAAGGTCGTAAGGACCAATGGCTGGCGTGGTAACCCTTACACCATCACCTGGTTGAGCCACATAATTAAAGCGGGCATAGTCCATTATAGAAGCCGAAGTGCCCCCCATCCTACTGGTGAAATGTGGCGAACGCAGCGAGTCGGTTGGATAAGCGTCTGAAGCGCGCATGTTATGGCGCAGTCCGAGCGAGTGTCCCACTTCGTGACAAGCCACAAAACGTGCAGCAGCACCAATAAGACTATCGGGCATAACGGGCTGACGGGCTGCAGCATCGTAGGCCGAAGTCTGCACCATTAGCCACTCTTTGAGCAGCGAACGCACATTATGCCACCATATTACATCGGCTTTAAGGATTTCTCCTGTGCGTGGGTCGATAACCGAAGGGCCCATTGCGTTGGCTTTTTCGGATGCATCGTAGGTAACAACCGAATACTTTGCATCGTCGCCTTCGGCTGCCATGCTGTCGGTATAGGTCTCAACACGAACGGCATTCTTAAATCCAGCCCGTTCGAAAGCCTTGTTCCAATCTAGTATTCCTCGTTCGATATAGGGTCGTAGATTACGCGGAACGGTGCGGTCTATATAAAAAGTGATAGGTTTTATCGGCTCAACCAATTGGCCACGCATATAAGCGGCGGTGTCTTTGGGTTCTAATCGCCAGCGCGTAATGTAGTTTCGTGTTGTCACTTCGGGCTGATAGTCGCCATATTGCAGGCGAGGCGTGGTGAAATATCCCACTCGTTGGCTCTCAACTCTACCAGGCATGGCCTTTTCGGGTAGCAAAATAAGCGACGAACTCACCACAACGGTGATGTTGGTTTTACTTTTTCCCTCGTGCACCACGGTGGTTAGCTCGGACGTTGCGGCCACATTTCCATCGTAAGATCTCATCTCGAGGATGCGCGAGAGTTCGCTATTGGCGCTCGTTCCGAGATTAATGAGGTTGAAAACATCATTCAAACTATTGTCTCGACCATTGAAAAGGTCGGTTACTTTTACCACCACCGATGCCGAATCTTTACTCACTGCCTCTACTTTTAGACTGGCAATAAGGGGATTGATGTAGTTTTCTTGCACCGAAAGTGCCATGGCATGACCAGCTAACACTTCGGGAGTGGCGCGTTGTTCGCGAATGAGGATACGCCCAAGTTGGCGTTCCCACTCAAACACGATGGTCTTATTCTCGTAATTTATGCCTTTATTTACACCAGCTTCATTGAGTTCTGCAGGAACTTGCAACAGCTTATTAGATACCAACACTTGTCTACCCAACAGTTGTTTGGGTATTTCGAGGTAATAATCTTTGTCTTTTTTCAAAACGTTCATCACCCCACACAATGCTAGGGTGTCGCGTTGGGTGAGCTGTTGATAAGCAGAAGGAGGCGGAACTTCTTTCTTTTTCTTGCGCGAAAACCACGATTGTTCGTATAAATTGAACGTGCTCGACAAGGCTGGAAAGGAAAAGCCTACTGCCATAAATGCAAATAAAAGCGCTACTTTATTCTTCATTTTTATAATAACAGTTATTGCTGTTCTTACGATAGCTGCCAAACAAACTGGCAGAAACGTTAATTCATAAGGTGCAAAAGTAATAAAAAGTTAGCAAAAAATAACAACAAACCTCGCAAAAGTAAGGTTTTAGCCGAAATTTTGTAACTTCTAGTAACACAAATGCGCATTAAGAACTAGCTATTTGTTTTTGTAAAGGCTAGTACGACAACAGCACACGCCGGTTGCTGTATGCAATTATAGACAAAAAGCGAACCGAAAACAGAAACAGGTGAAGCAAACAACACCTTAAAAGCTGACTATTGGCGAAACTTTATCT
Organism: Hoylesella shahii; assembly: GCF_937990675.1. NCBI lineage: Bacteria > Pseudomonadati > Bacteroidota > Bacteroidia > Bacteroidales > Prevotellaceae > Hoylesella > Hoylesella shahii. The sequence continues at coordinate 28,383 of NZ_CALKQY010000022.1, forward strand.
AACTCGCACTGCCTTGATTCTAATGGATTGAGCCACACATGAGCCTCACGCTACACAGGTCAACATGCATTGAAGCATGTATACACTAGCATGGAAGATGGTGCTTACAGCAAATCTTGACCACATTAGCTAGAAAAGCTCAGTCAAATTATCAACTTTACCCTACCAACTCACTGCAACAACTATCCCAATGCTTTTTAGTGAGAATTGCACACTCGGCAAAGTTAAATAAAAATCATGAAAAACGTATCACACATAATCTCCTTTATTTTACATCTTAATTAAATTTAAACAAGAAAACACCTTACACAAGGTATAATAAACCAACCATAACAGACAATTATTGTTAAATAATCAATGCTTCAGAGCAAGCTTCTTTTAATATAGATACAAAATAACTACATTTGCTCATTACTAATCCAAGATAGTAAATTATCTGAAAAAATTGACCAAATAGGAAGAAAGAGAAGACGAGTTACCAGTGAACAAGTGAACGAGCTATAAGTGAACGAGTGAACAAACAACGACCTGACAAGTAGACAAGCAAACATATTAACAGCGTCTATTACGAATAACTGAGTTAACTGCGAAACAAGTAAACGAGACTTCTAACAAACAAAATGCGTGTGCCCAATAAAAACTTGCCACACACATTGTAATAACTCCCTAAAAGATGCGCCTCAGCGATGCACAAACTATACGATGCGCCTACAGAACACGGCTTGCCAACCGCCGATTATGGCTCTACGACAATTGAAACATTCGCCATTGCGCTGAAACAATAAAGCCTTGGCGTTTAATACATAAATATAAAACAAGCAGAAAGACGCCTTAACACAACAGCGTTTTACTGAAAACTATTGCAACCCTTTAAATAGATAAAATCAATTTCGATGTAATGCTTATGAACAAAAAACTACTTATGTGTTTGCTCACACTCTTGCTGTGCGTAAGTGTGGCTGTGGCGCAAACCAGAATCACGGGAACGGTGGTGTCGTTTGGCGACAACGAACCCGTTATTGGTGCTACTATCACAGTGGTGGGCACTAAGACGGCAACCGTTACCGACATTGACGGACACTTCTCTCTTACCACCGACGTACACAATCCGCAAATTACGGTGAGTTATATTGGTATGGTGACCCAAACTTTAAAGGCTTCTACCAACATGAAAGTGGAACTCAAGGCCAATGCGCAGGTTCTTAACGAAGTGGTGGTAACGGGTCTTACACGAACAGACCGACGCCTTTTTACTGGTGCTACCGACAAGGTGGATGCCGAGAAAGCCCGACTTAGCGGTGTGGCCGACATCAGTAGGTCGCTCGAAGGGCAAGCTGCGGGCGTGTCGGTACAAAATGTTAGCGGCACATTTGGTACTGCTCCCAAAATTCGCGTTCGTGGAGCTACCTCCATTTACGGTAGTAGCAAACCTCTTTGGGTGGTAGATGGTGTGATTATGGAAGATGCTGCCAACGTGGGTGCCGACGATTTGGCTTCGGGAAACCCTGAAACGCTCATCTCATCGGCCATCGCCGGACTTAATGCCGACGACATCGAGAGTTTCCAAATACTGAAAGATGGTTCGGCCACCTCTATATATGGCGCGCGAGCTATGGCTGGCGTTATCGTGGTTACTACCAAAAAAGGTAAGCAAGGACAAGCACACCTAAGCTATACGGGGGAGTTCACCTCTCGCTTGGTGCCTTCTTACAGCAACTTCGACATCCTTGACTCTAAAGAACAAATGGGTATTTACAGGGAATTGGCCGATAAAGGTTGGCTCAACTTCTCGGAAGTGCTTAACGGAAGCGAATATGGTGTGTACGGAAAAATGTACGAACTACTTAATAAGTACAACAAAACCACCGGTAGGTTTGCACTAGACAACACCACTGAAGCTAAAAACCGCTACTTGCAAGCCGCCGAATTTAGAAATACTAACTGGTTCGACCAACTGTTTTCGTCGAACATCATGCAAAACCACTCTATTAGTTTGAGCGGCGGAACACAAACTTCTAATTACTATGCCTCGCTAAGTGCGATGATTGATCCAGGGTGGTACAAACAAAGTAACGTTAACCGCTACACCATTAACCTAAACCTAACACAGCATCTAACCGATAATCTCTCGCTTAACCTTATTGGTGGCGCAGCCTATCGCAAGCAGCGCGCACCCGGAACGCTAGGTCAAGACGTTGACGTTGTGGGCGGAGAGGTGAAGCGCGACTTCGACATCAACCCCTATTCTTATGCAAGTAACACTTCTAGAGTGCTCGATCCCAACGAATATTACTTGGCAAACTTCGCCCCGTTTAACATCTTCAACGAATTAAACAACAACTATATCGACTTGAATGTAATTGATGCTAAGTTTCAATTAGAACTGAAATACAAACCCATAAAGGGACTGGAACTATCGGCTTTGGGTGCATTTAAGTACATGACTTCTACGCAAGAGCACAATGTAAAGGACAATTCTAATCAAGCTCTTGCCTATCGTGCCATGTCTAACGGCATCATTCGCGAAGCCAATAAGTACCTTTATACCGACCCCTCTAATCCCTATGTGCTACCCATGCCGGTGCTTCCCTATGGCGGATTGTACCATAAAGGCGATAATAGGATGACTGATTTCGACATCCGCACCACAGCAAACTATAATCATACCTTTGCAGAGAAGCACATCATGAACCTCTTTGCAGGTATGGAAATTAAGAGTATCGAACGTCAGCGCAACACTTTCGAGGGCACAGGACTGCGTTACGATGCCGGACAAGTGCCTTTCTACATCTACCAATATTTTAAACAAGCGGTAGAAGCAGGCAACACCTATTATATGATTACGCCTACCAACTCTAGAAGTGTGGCCTTCTACGGCAACGCCACTTATAGTTATAAGGGCCGTTACGTTTTTAATGGCACGCTGAGATATGAAGGTTCTAACCAGATGGGGCGCGACTCTAACGCCCGTTGGATGCCCACATGGAACGTATCGGGCGCTTGGAACATGCACGAAGAGGAATGGTTCAACCGCCTTTCGCCTCTTTCACGGCTCACCTTGCGCGCTTCGTACAGCCTTACGGGTACGCCTCCCGATGCGTCTTACGCCAATTCCACGGCCATCATCAAGGCGTCTAACCCCTTCAGACTGTTTGCCGAAGACCAAGAGCCCCAACTCGAAATCTACGAATTGGCTAATGCCAACCTCACCTACGAAAAGAAAAACGAACTGAACTTGGGCTTCGATGCATCGCTTTGGAACAACCGACTGGGCATTACCTTCGATTATTACACCCGTAGAAACTTCGATGAGATTGGTCCGATGGTGTCTCCTGGACTGGGCGGACAAATCATACGCGCTGCCAACGTGGCCGAAATGAACTCGAATGGTGTGGAATTGAGCATCTCCTCGGTAAATACGAAAACCAAAAACTTTTCGTGGACAACAAACTTTATCTATGCCTACGCCAACACCAATATTACAAAACTCTTCAATCAAGGCAATGTTATGAGTCTGGTTAGCGGCAGTGGATTTGCCAAAAAGGGCTATCCCGCTCGCTCGTTGTTCTCTATCCCCTTTATTGGAATCAACAACGAGGGAATACCCATGGTGCTCAACGAAAAGGGAATGATAACCTCCGACGACATCAATTTCCAAGAAAGAACGCTCACCGACTTCCTAAAATACGAAGGTTCAACCGATCCTCTCCACACAGGCTCTATCGGTAACGTATTCACTTACCGCGGTTTCAGACTCAATGTGTTTGTTACTTACGCCTTCGGCAATGTTGTACGCCTCGATCCTAAGTTCCGTGCACGCTATAACGACCTGGTTTCGATGACCAACACCTTTAAAAATAGATGGACAAAAGCCGGAGAAGAAACCCAAACGAACGTCCCTGGCATACTCTCAAAGGCACAATATATGGCCAACACTAGCCTCAGACTGGGCTATAACGCCTACAACTACACCAGCCTGCGTATAGCTAAAGGCGACTTCGTACGCCTTAAAGAGGTGTCGTTGGGCTATGATATGCCCGCTAAATGGTTCCAAAAGGCCGTAGTAAAAAACATGTCGCTCAAGCTGCAAGCCACCAATCTCTTCTTGCTTTATGCCGATAAGCGACTTAATGGCCAAGACCCCGAATTTTATAACGTTGGTGGTGTGGCCTCGCCTATGCCCAAACAATTCACACTTACAGTTAAACTCGGACTTTAAAAGCTATGAATATAATTCGCAATAAATATATAGCTGCCCTGCCACTGGCTGTGGCTTCGCTTGCTTTGGCTTCGTGCAACGACTTCTTAAACAAGTATCCTGATAGTCGCATGGACCTAAAAACCTCTTCTGAGGTTAGCCAATTACTGGTTAGCGCTTATCCCGCGGCACACCCTGCTTACCTAACCGAGATGTATTCTGACAACACCGACGAACAAATGCACAGCACTTGGAGCGCGTTCGACAGGTTTCAGGAGCAGGCTTATCAATGGAAAGACATCGACGAGGTGCGCAATGCCGAAACGCCTTACCAACTATGGGAGGCACATTACACGGCGGTGGCTACCGCCAACGAGGCTATCGCGCACATCAATAGCGTGAACAACGCGCACGATTACGACGCTCAACTGGGCGAAGCTCTCCTTTGTAGGGCCTTCGCCATGTTCCAATTGTCTACCGTTTTTTGCCAAGCCTACGACAAAACTACAGCACAAAACAACTTGGGACTGGCCTACCCCACTGAACCCGAGAAGGTGGTGGGACGACTCATTGAACGTGGCACCCTGGCACAACTCTACAACAACATCGAAAAAGACTTGCTGCAAGGGCTCGAATTGGTTGGCACTAAGTACGCTCGACCTAAGTTCCATTTCACCAAACAGGCTGCCTATGCCTTCGCAACACGCTTCTATCTCTATGCACAACAATATGATAAGGCGGTGAAATACGCCGACTTGGTGCTGGGCGAACAACCCACCGACGTGCTAAGAAACTGGACCGAATGGAACCGTCTTGGCCCAAGCGGAAACGTTCAGCCCAATGCTTTTGTAATGGCTAGCAACAATGCCAACATCCTGTTACTGCCCGTACCCTCCGAATGGGGCGTAATTAGCATACCCACACTTATGGGTAGTAAGTATGCACACGGACAACTGCTTAGCAAAACAGAAACTTTGCAGGCTGCTGGCCCCTGGGGCGACAGCGGAAACGAAATGCTTTATAGTGTTACTTACAACAACGGCGTGTCTAAATACGCGCTGCGCAAAATTCCTTATGTGCCACGTGTGCTAGATGTGTCGGCTGGTATTGGCATCCCTTACAGCGAGTTTGCTGTGTTTAACACCGATGCCACGCTGCTTGAACGTGCCGAAGCCTACGCCCTTTCTGGCCAATACGATAAGGCCGTGAACGACATCAATGCCGAACTGTCGGTGTTTACCAAGAAAAAAACGCAATTAACACGCGACGAAATTGTTGACTTCTATGGGTCACTGGCTTATTACACACCCACAAAACCCACGCCTAAAAAAGCGCTAAACCCGCTCTTCACTATCGAAAAAACCACGCAAGAACCGCTATTGCAATGCATCTTGCAGCTGCGTCGACTGCTTACTATGCACGAAGGTTTTCGATTGCAAGACGTGAAACGATATGGCATTACCATGTATCGCAGACAGGTAGACGTGCAATCGAATGTTACTGCCGTTACCGACTCGATGAAAACTGGCGACCCACGATTGGCCATACAACTGCCTCAAGACGTTATATCGGCTGGAGTAACGCCCAATCCACGTAACAAATAAACAGCATAAACTCATGAAAAAGTATTTATATCTGGCCGTTATCGCCCTTGCTTGCAGTGGCGCACTCGTGTCTTCGTGCAACGATGACAAACTAACCGGCGACTCCATATTTACTACAAAGGAGCAAAAACGAAATCCTTTCGACCAATGGCTGTACAAAAACTACACCATGCCATACAATGTCGACTTTCAATATCGCCTCAAAACTGAAGAGACCGATAAATCGTATAACTTCGTTCCTGCCGATTCGGCTAAGGCTGCTAAGCTGGCTATCATCACCAAGTTTATGTGGTTCGACCCCTATGCCCAAATCGTTGGCCTCGACTTTATTAAAGAAAATGCTCCACGCATCATTATCACCGTGGGCATTCCGGGTTATACCCGACATAATAGCGAGGTGCTGGGTAGTGCCGAAGGTGGATATAAGGTGACACTTACCAAGGTTAACGCTCTTACTGCCGATGTGCTGAAAGATTATAGCAGCATGACCACCTTCTATTTTCACACCATGCACCACGAGTTTATGCACATCTTGAACCAAAAGAAACCCTACGACGAGTCGTACGACAATATTTCGCGTGCAGATTATCTCAGCGGTAACTGGACCAGCTGGTCTGATAGGCAGGCGCAAAAGCAGGGATTCGTTTCGGCATATTCAATGGAAAACCCTGCCGAAGACTTTGCCGAAATGTACGCCAAGTATGTTACGAGAACGCCACAAGAATGGAACGACATCCTTACCGTTGCTGGAACAAAGGGAAAAAGCATCATCAACAGAAAGCTCAAAATGGTGCGCGATTACATGAAAACGGCCTGGGATGCCGATATCGACTTGCTACGCAACGACATTCTACGAAGGGGAGGCAAAATCGAAACACTCAACCTTGAGAGCTTTGAATAACAAACGCGCACTGATGCACATTAACAACATTAATGAAGTAAATGAATAAGCAAATGAAAAAAGCATATTTCCTATTCTTCGCTGTGGTGATGGCGCTGGCCATGCAATCGTGTTTGCACGACAACGACACCACTTTCGACTTGCCTGCTGCACAACGAATAGACAAAAGTGTTGAGGATTACACCCAAATTCTTGAGTCGGCCGACAACGGATGGGTGCTGCAATACTATGCAGGTAAAAACTATAGCTATGGCGGATACACGCTGTTGTTAAAGTTTAAAAACGGACATGTAACTGCAATGGGCGACGTTTTAGACCCCGAAGAACAAGCAACATCTGAATATGCCGTGGTAAAAGACCAAGGACCGATGCTCTCGTTCAACGTCTACAACAAAGTTATTCACCCTCTTGCTGAACCTTGGTTGGGAAATCCCGACGGCGTTCAAGGCGACTACGAGTTTTCTATTCTTAGCGCTAACGCCGATAGTGTGGTGCTGCAAGGCCGCAAATGGAAAAACAAAATGGTGCTTACGCCCATGCCTAAAGAGGCTAGTTGGGAGGAATATATGTTGGGAATTATCAATGTTAAGGCTGGTATGGAGGTTACAACCTACAACGTGATACAAGGAAACGACACCCTTACACAAGCCTCTTTCGACCCTTCAATTAGGCGACTTACCCTAAAACTGGGACAAACCACATGGGATGTTCCCTATTGCACCACTGCCACAGGCATCGTTTTGGGCCAACCCATCACCATCGGCAACAAGCAATACAGTAACTTTGTATGGGACGAAAACGAAAAATCGCTTACCGATAACAACCTCAAATTAGTGCAATTTGTGCCTAAGAGCCATAAATCACTAGACTTCTGGGTGGGCGAATGGACACTCAAAACGAGCATTAGAAGACGCATAACGCTCACGCTGGAACAGGGCTCGGCGCAAAACACACTCAATGGTAAGCTGCATATAAACAACGTTACCTACGAGTTACAGCTTACTTACGACCCTGCCACTGGACGCATTGAACTGCCCGGACAGCCCGTTATCGACCCAACCTACAAGTATCCTGCTGGTATTGTACTCATACCTGCATCGCAACAAGAGAACAAACTCTTTGGTGAGGGCAAGGGAAGCATGTATTTTACCTGGAACGAAGACACCGAACGCGCCGATGCTGAAGACAGCGGACAGATTTCGGGACACGCCGTTGACTCGTTCTTTGGCGTTGCTTACGGCGAAGACTTGCAACCCATCCTTAACGCTGAAGGCGGATATGTCTTTGCCTTTACGCTCCCTAAAATTCAATACATGACGAAAACGAAATGATAACAACTATGAACAAGTGCATATCTATGATAATGATGGTGACTGCCATCATCCTTGCTGCGGCTTGTAGCAGCGATAAAGAATTGCCCCAATATGCTAGCGGACTTGATGTGGTTAGGGCTCAAACGGCCTTTGGCGTGGTGGGTGGCACACAAGAGGTAATCATGGCCTCTCAGCCGGCTATGGCTTATGCGCAAGATGCATGGCTTAAAGTAACAACTAAGGCCGAAACCATCTTGCTCACTGCCGAGACCAACACCAACCCTCAATCAAGAAACACCCTGCTGGTGGTGAAAAATCAACAAGGCGACTCCATACTTATCAACGTGCAACAAGAGGGCATCTCCTTTGGTTTGCCCACTGGAGAGGATATCTATACGGGCGACGAACCTATCGAGAAAAAGCTCATTGCCTTATCTAATGTAGCTGTTGACTACAGCACCACTGGTAATTGGATTACTGTTGAACAAAAAGGCGAGGTTATTACCGTTAAAGTTGCCGAAAACAATACGGGTAAACCACGTGTGGGATGGGTGATAGCAAAGGCAGTTGGCCTTACCGACTCACTCAAAGTGGTGCAAGCGTCGCTGGCTGATGTTGAAGGCGAATATCTACAAACGGCCATGATGAGAAAGCCCGATAGAAACTTAGAGGAGAGAACCTCTGATGTGCGAATCGTGGCTACTAGCAAAACCACAGCTAACTTCATCGTAGACAACCAATATGTTTGGCCCGTTACGTTCACGCCTGGCAAAGGTTTTGACATGAAAAACGGTAAGATTGTTGGCAAAAATGAGGTTCAGACTGGCGTTTTCGAATATCTCATCACGGTGATTGTGGCCGACGACTTTAGAAAGGGACACGAAACGGCTATTAACGGAACACAAGAAAGTGTGTTACTGGCCATCAACGACAAGGGCGAACTGGTGTTTAAAGAGGCGCAGAAAATTGCTTCTGAACAAACGTTCTCTTCGTATGGATGGAACCGTTACTCGGACACGAAACCTGTTTTGGGTGCTTTTCGTGGCATTGGCGAGGTGTTTGTACAACCCAAACTTACTCGCAAACCTTAGTGGCTGTTTAGCTTTTTCACTGGCAGCTACCTAACTTTGTTGGCGCGCATGGCAAGTTTCTGGTTTATATAGCCACTTGTCTTGCGCGCCTTTTATTGTGCCGTTATCGGTCGAGGGGGGCATGCTACATGCTCACGGGGAGGGCGACGGATGTTTTTATAACCTCAATTGGTTGTTATAGCGTTTATGTCATGTTGTTTATTGTTTGCATTTTTCCTGTACATCGCTAATTGGTTTATAGGTATCTAGCTTGTATTATTCTCACGGTATAGCCCATTACGTTTTCAAGAAAACACAGGCAAGATGCACAACAATACATAAAATCAAAACAGCTCTAACAAGTGATTTGGTCTTTGCATTTGTTTTAGAAACGCAATTGAGCACTCGTTTTGTTAATTTTGGTATTATTATTTTACAAAACACACACATCCTCACCTCACCTTCTAGCAAAAACAGATGCTCTAAAACATATATTTTGCCCCCTTTTTCAGCTTTCTCAATTTATTTCCGCTTCATTTTTCGACCGCATTTCAGCATTTAGCAACGTTTTGTGTTTCTAGATGGAGAAATTCGCCCAATTTTTCACTGCCCCAAAACCTGCATTTAGTAGCTAAAAACTAGTTTTTTAAGCTTGTTTTCACCTGTAAGAAGCCTAATTTGATGGTTCTTGGCAGACTGTATATACAAACTTAGCATGCAAAAAGATGCATTCAGTCCTGTATTTTGCTATGTTTTGAACTGCGTTTTGCAGCAGTTAGCCCCGCGTTTTGCAGCAGTTAGTCTTGCGTTTTGCAGCAGTTAACCCTGCGTTTTGCAGCAAAACGCAAGGCTATTTGCTGCAAATTACCCCTTTTTAGCGTAGAAACAGCAATTTATTGCAAGAAAATACATTTCATCAGCATTCAAGAGTGCTGCAATTTTGATGGCGAGAAGCTTCCACGAGAATTGAATATTTGGCAACGAGTGGGAAGTTGCTGAAGAAAAAAGCACTCACAATGTTAAAATTCGTACCAAATATTTTACACAAAACAGATACAGTACAAATTAAATCTCAAACAACCCGTGGAGAAACAAACAGGGGTAAACAAGCAAACGAAAGTGAAACACAAAGCTGTGCTATCGGCTTAAAACCATTGCTAAGCAGCAAACAAGGAAGATTAAGCCCAAATCCGTGGTTAGTGGCGTTTTGTTTTTATGGATTGTTGTGCACTGGGCTGTGTTTCACTTGAAGACGTAGTACACAGGCCTTCAAGAATAAGAGGTGCAAGAGGCCGACCAACAAACGAAAGAGCGAATGGAAGCAAGGAAAACAATAAAAAACAGGTGAGAAGCGGTATAACAACCAAAAGAGATTAAAGCTAGTGCACTTCTCTACCAAGGGGGAAAAACAAACAACCATTGGCATTCCTCGCATCTTCACGATGCAACAGACACCAATGGTTATTTAAACATAAAGTTAAGAACCATCACAAAACCAAATCCTTAAGGGGATAAGGCCATCAATGAAGGTTCATGCAGTTTGAAAAAGTTGAGATTTGAAGATAAATTAGCAGTTTAACATAAGGGTTTTCCCCTTTATGTTCCCGCCATTGTCACACCACGTTTTAGTGGTTTGATTGCAGTAAGGCTCATTGCATTAGTCGAAAAAAGAAAAGCCACGACACTATTAGCAACTGCCTACACTTACAACCTTAGACAAGGCAGGAATATTTTAGAAATCTATATTAAGGGGAGCTGTTTAATCGCTCCTGTATAGTTTCCATAAACATGTACATCACCACTCTTACGAGTCTGATACAGATTATACACCAAACTAATTTGGCCATCGGCAAGACTATTTACAGTGATATAGCTGCCTGTAGCCAAGGTTTGTAATTTGCCATCAACGCTGAGATCGTTGCTTTTGAAACTCCATGCACCTAGTTCAGATGCAGCAAGAGATTGACCCACTTTGCTCTTGGGATAGACAAAAGTAACGTTGTTGTTTCCAGAATTGGTGTAAAGGCTTATTTTATAGCTATCACCAGCATCTGAAAAGAAAGCATTATTAATCTCAAACGTACCCGAAGTATTGGTTATTGTATTGAGCTGTTGGTTTTCGTCGTCACTGTTTTTGCTGCTGCAAGCCACAAACATTGCACTAAATGCAACAACCATTACGGCCAGCAAAGAGAATAATTTGAAATTCTTCATCATCCTATTTATTATTTTTGCATGCAAAGGTAAGTAAAACTAAGGGTTTTCGTAGCAAAATGGTAGCAAATATAAGCTAATCTATCATTCTTTAACGTTTGTAAATCTTGCAAAATAATGAATAACGAGTCCTTTTAATGTCAATTGGATGTATATTTAAGGGAGGTATTAAGTGATGCGAAAGAAATAAAAAAACGTGCTGACACTTTGGAGTTTTCAAAGATATTTCATAAGTTTGCAACTTTAAAGAGAATGTTTGCCAAGCATTAGCGCTACGCATTTTGGTATTTACACTGTTAAATTTCAGCGTGATACAAAATAAAACAAGGCATCATGCCACTATCTGGCTAAGAATAAAGATGCCGCAGAATGCAAAAAAGGAAATTAGGCTATACCGCTTTGCCCAACACAGAGAACAGCATAGCACTTATAAAAAAGAACAAAAGACCAACGGAAGCTAGGCAAAGCCAGCGTAAACACGCTCATGGCAGAGATAGTGAGATGCCACAACAACTAGATAATAGAATTATGAGCAAACAAAAAAGATATATATTGCAAGAAAACGACTTGCCCAAGCAATGGTACAACATTCTGGCAGATATGCCCAACAAACCATTGCCTCCACTAAATCCTGCCACAAAAAAGCCGGTTAGCGTAGACGACCTTGCTCACATCTTTGCCAAAGCATGTGCTGAACAAGAACTTGACACCCAGAATGCATGGATAGACATCCCCGAAGAGGTGCAAGAGAAGTACAAATACTATCGTTCTACACCGCTTGTAAGAGCTTATGCCTTGGAAGAGGCGCTGCAAACTCCTGCACACATATATTTTAAAAATGAGAGTGTGAACCCACTTGGCTCGCATAAAGTAAACTCGGCCTTACCCCAATGCTACTATTGCAAGCAAGAAGGCGTAACCAATGTCACCACTGAGACGGGCGCAGGCCAATGGGGTGCAGCGCTTAGTTATGCTGCTAGCGTTTACGGATTATCTGCAGCAGTGTATCAAGTGAAGATTTCGATGCAACAAAAGCCTTATCGTTCGTTGGTGATGCGCACGTTTGGCGCTGCAGTTACTGGCTCGCCGTCGATGTCTACTAGGGCTGGTAAAAACATTATCACACGAGACCCCATGCACCAAGGTTCGCTTGGCACGGCCATTAGTGAGGCTGTGGAACTGGCAACCACCACACCAAACTGCAAATACACGCTAGGGTCGGTGCTAAATCATGTTACACTGCACCAAACAGTGATAGGATTGGAGGCCGAAAAGCAAATGGCCTTGGCCGAAGAATATCCCGATGTGGTGATTGGATGTTTTGGAGGCGGTAGCAACTTTGGTGGTTTGGCTTTCCCCTTTATGCGCCATAATATCTTGGAGGGAAGAAAAACACAGTTTGTTGCTGCCGAACCCGACAGCTGCCCTAAACTAACTCGAGGCGAGTTTAGATACGACTTTGGCGACGAAGCTGGCTATACTCCATTGTTACCGATGTTTACACTGGGCCACGATTTTAAACCAGCGAACATCCACGCGGGTGGTTTGCGCTATCATGGCGCTGGCGTTATCGTGTCGCAACTCATTAAAGACGGACTGATGCGTGGCGAAGATATTCCCCAACTGGAGACTTTTGAGGCGGGAACACTCTTTGCTCGCACCGAAGGTATTATCCCCGCACCTGAAAGCAACCACGCCATCGCTGCCGTTATACGCGAAGCAAAACGCTGTAAGGAAAGCGGTGAGAAGCGTGTTATACTGTTCGCTCTGTCGGGACATGGATTAATGGACATGACTGCATACGACCAGTATCTCAATGGCGACTTGCATAACTACGCACTTTCGCAAGAAGACATCGCGCAAAGCCTAAAGGTGGTGCCCGAGATTTAATCTATCTTATAAGAGACTTGTGAACATTGAGCCACCCACCTTGTTAATAGGGCCACGTGACTTACTTGTTTAACAAGTCTCTCTTTTTATAAATGTACGCGTTAACAAAGTGACCTGTTAACTAACAACCTAAAATGGGCTTAGCGACAAAGTAAAAACAACCATAAAACAAAAATACATGATGCTTAGTAATATTCTCACAGCACTAGTGGCTATCGAACATTTGTATATATTATATATGGAGATGTTTGCATGGGAAACACGCGGAAAAGGTTTCTTTAAATCGCTACCCGAGCATTTATTTGGCCCAACAAAGGGCATGGCAGCCAACCAAGGATTGTATAACGGCTTTTTAAGTGCAGGACTTGTGTGGAGCTACTTTATCAACGATGACACATGGAGCTGCAATGTGCGACTGTTTTTCTTATCCTGCGTGTTTGTTGCAGGTCTCTATGGCGCTCTTACGGCATCGCGTAAGATTTTCTTTTTCCAAGCTTTGCCGGCTTTATTGGCAGGTGTTGCCACGCTGCTGTTTATATAAACAAACGCTTGGCTTGGAAAATTAGCTGTCCAAGCCAAGCGTTTGTTTTTATATTATTTACCAGATGTAACAATTTCGTCGAGTTTTTCGAGCAAAATAAGTGGATTTTTCTTAAAAGCCTTCAAGCTAAAATCTTTGCTATCGATGTATTCACACATCTGTGGGAAGCGCTCGAACATACGTTTCAAGTCGGCTTGCTTACCTATCACCGTTCCATCCATCGGAACATGGTAGGTAACGGCAATATCATCGCCATCTACCGAGTAGCTAAAAGGCAACGAACGTTCGGTATAACTACTCATAACACCCGTTACCACACGATTTGAAGCGGTAGAGATATAACCCGTAACCTTCTTTCCCTTGTATACAACCAACCAGAAATAGCGCTTAGGCGAGGGTGTCATGCTCTTGGGCATAGTGAAAGACTTCACGGCATAAAGCGACTTATACTCCAGGCTTTCACCACTTACCTCGTTGGTAAGCTTAATTTCTTTAACGTCATCGGCATTGTAGCTGGTTCCTTCTTTGCTTTGAGGCGAAGTAGCGACAACAAAATCGGTTACATTCTTAACCATGTATGGCCCATAAGTTTCGCTCTTGTCTTTTACCAACCAGCCTTCAACCTTCTTGCCATCGTTTAAAATTAGTTCGCATTTAATGGTGCTCGCCTTCTTTGCCGAAGCAGTGAGGGCACACAATAACACGATTAGTAATGAAAGTAATAAACTTTTTCTCATACGTTTGATTGTCTTTAAAAGATTAAACAGATAGTTATTAACGCCACAAAGATAATCAAAAGTAAAGAAAAAAGAAGTACAAAATACTTTTTTTTTGGTATTATTTCATCACTTGTATGATAAGGTAGGTCATATAGGCCATATAACACGATGCCATTAACGTACCTTCGATTCGAGAAATGGTGTACTTGGTGAAGGATAGGAGCCACATCAACACCATCGAACCAAACAAAACAGTGAGGTCTACCGTGCCAATACCCTGAATGTTCATGGGTGAGATAACGCCAGTAACGCCCAAAATAAACAAGATGTTAAACACGTTAGAACCAAGAACATTGCCAATAGCGATGCCACTATTGCCTTTACGAGCTGCCACAACGCTAGTGGCGAGTTCGGGAAGTGATGTTCCACCGGCAACAATAGTTAGGCCAATAATGGCATCGCTCACACCCATGGTCTTGGCAACAGTGGTTGCACCATCAACAAAGAGGTTGCTTCCAAACACCAAACAGAGCAACCCCACCAGCAGCCACATGGCAGCAACGAGGGGCTTCATGGGCTTTTTCTCCTCGGCTGTTGGTACATCACCCGACTTAGCGGTAAATAGCGTGTAGCCCATAAAAAAGAAAAACAGAATGAGAAGAAAGCCTGCATCCACCCTACTGATGTTGCCATCGAGGCAAAGCAGAAAAAGGGCGGCCGATGCGAGCACTGCAAAGGGAATGTCTTTGCGCACTGTGGTTTTCAAAATGGTGATGGGCAACACTAGAGCAGCCACTCCTACAATGAGCAATGTGTTGAAAATATTGCTACCAACAACGTTTCCAACAGCTAAATCGGGTGTTCCTTTGAGGGCCGAAACTAAGCTAACACAAAACTCAGGCATAGAGGTGCCCATGGCCACGATCGTTAATCCGATAACCATTTGCGACACTTTCATTCGCTCGGCCAGCGAAACGGCACCTTCTGTTAGGCGATCGGCTCCCCATAAAACAAGTACTACGCCTGCTAAGACAAAGAAAACGTTGAGCCAAATGTTATCCGAAAAACCGCCCATAGCGGCACAAAAAACATGAAACATGATGCGATGGAATTAATAATAAGTGGTGGATGTGTGTGGTTGGGCAATCATTACGCAAGTCTTTTGACAACAGAACATGAGGGATGATAAATATAAAACACACTAACGAGCAGACACATAGGGGGAAAAGCGGGTTAAAGTCTGCCCAAAGAAATAAATACGGATGCTTGCGTTAATGGTTTATGAGTTCTTGAGCCTGTAGGAACACACCTTGAAGCCCAAGAACCCATAAACAAAGTTCGTTATAAAGTTGATTTATTAATAACTTAATTATTCAGCAGCAGTCGTTTCGGTTTCTGCTTCTTCAGCATTTGGCGACTTCAGCACAGCTTCAAAATCCGTAATGCCATTCTTCACCAGGATGTCGTACCATTGAATAAGCTTACGGATGTCGCTATCGTGCACACGGTCGCGGTCGAATGCGGGTAGCACCTCACCAAAATAGTCGCGCAACTCGTTACTCGAAGCCTTCTTATAGTTTAGCGAGCAGGGTTTGAGTTGTTCTTTTTCGCCCAAGTTTTTAAGCACTTGCCACAAGGGTACATCCTCTGAATCGGTGTACATAGCAATGTCGGCTAGGCTTGTAACGCGGTCGGTGGCGAAAGCAGGCATACGCTTATGAGTTTCGTCGATAGCCTCAACGATGAGCGAAGCCTTACCACTAGAAACGAGTTTGTATAATCCGGGTTTTCCGGAGATAGAAAGAATAGTCTGTAACATGTTGTTTTACTGTTATGCTTTTATTAGTTGTGTTAATAATTCGTTTAATTGTTGCCCAACGTCTTGCGTGCCATCGTTTTGAATTTCATAATCGCTTAGCGCACGTACACGTTCTTGTGGCCATTGGCATTCAATCCACTCCATTGCCTTAGAGCGAGAAAGTGCATCGCGTTGCATCACCCTTTGAAGTCGCACTTCAAGCGGAGCAGTTACGCACACCACCCTATCAACCTTTACGCGCGCATCGAAACCGCTATCAAAGAAGATGGCGCTCTCTAGCCAACTACAGCCCGAGCGTTCGAAATCTTGAGCCACGGCCGGATGAATTAAGGCGTTAAGACGCTCCTTGTTGGTGTGAGATGCGAGCAGAAAAGCAGATAATACTTGCTTTTGCAGCTGCCCATTGACATAAAGATGATGGCCCACTAGCTGCTGTAAATCGTACTGAAGAGGTTCAGAACTGCGCAAAAGGCGTTTGGCCGATGCGTCGCAGTCGAACACTTCGATGCCACGAGCGCGCAACAACTGCGCAACGAACGACTTACCACTGCCTATGCCGCCGGTTAAGGCAACACGCAAAGAGGGCAAAAGGGACTGAACATGCATGCCGTTACTTATTTTTGCTCGATAAGATAATCCACTTGATTAAATTCTAAGCGAGCGTTTCTCACCCCAGCAGGTATCTTTTGTAGGTAGAGCGAAGACTTCTCGCCTGGCTTTTCGGCCAATTCGGCGAAGTTTATCACTACCTTAAAGGCGTCTGGTTTTATGCCTCGCACATTACTAACGCCAGTAATGAAGTGTACTTTAACCTTAGAGGGGAAGGTGCGCAACACCTTATCGGCAGGCAAATTCTCGGCCGTTATAGGCACTTCGATACTCTCTTCGGTGAGCACATCAGGGTAAAGAGCGAGCTTAACCGTAGAAGGCACCACCTTAACACCAGGTATTCGGCGTAAGTCAACAACCTTAACGATGGTATCTGAGAAGTTAACGATGTTCAATTCTTCGGTCTGTACCATCTTGATTGTGTCTAATGCTTTGCTGTTGGCATACACAGTAACGTATGCCGGGAAGAATTTATAGCCGGCCAAATATCGTTGATCGCCAGGCTGAACATTGCCCGAGATGCGCACAGGCACACGTTTGCTCTCACCATAATTGAAGAAAAACTCCAGTTTATCGGGCTTAACCGACACGATTTTAGTAGAACCCGAGAGGTAAGAATAGAGTTGTTTCTGGATATCGGCAGCAGGGATAACACCCTTTCCGCGCGACTTATTGGCATAATTGGCGAAGTTAAGCACCACGGGTCTTAATCTCTCGGTTCGGAGATAGCCCATGATGATAAAGCCTTTGTCTCTTAAAGTAACCCGCACAACGTCGTCGTCGTTTGAGGTTATCACCACATTCTTCGGCAAATTTGTTAGATGAACGGGCACGATAAATTCTTTCTCGTAGGTCTCGTTAAGGGCGGCAAGCAGCCAAAATCCCCCACTTAGTGCGAGAAAAAACAAAAAAATCAGAAACTCCTTGTTCACAGCACTGAACACGAAGTTCCTGACTATTGAATAAATCTTTAAGAGGCGAAGCTGTCTCATCGCCTAGTTATTGTTGCTCACTGACTGCAAAGAGGCAGGGTCGGCAAATACATAGTTGCGGTCAACGGTAATAATCACACCGCGAGCCACTTCTAGTTCGAGTGTATTTTTTTCCAAATTGATGCGCTTAACCTCGCCATAAACACCACCACTAGTTACCACGCGCGCTCCTTCTTGCAAAGAATTTTGGAAGTTGCGAATGGCTTTCTGCTTCTTTTGTTGTGGTCTAATCATGAAAAAGTACATGATAGCAAAGATTGCCACCATCATCAAGATGGGCGCGGCAGAGTTACCGCCTGCTGCTTGCGCAGCCAATACTGTTGTTGAAATCATATCTTAATTGTTGAGTTGTTGGTTTTAGATGAAGGAGAGCTTATGTTTTAGACCTCTCCTCCATTGTTTTCAGCGTCCTTGGGTTGTTCTTAGGCATCGTTAGCAACATTGTCTGTGGCTACGTTTTCTTGGCCTAAGTGTTCTTTCTCGCTATCGTTCACCTGCTGTTCGGGCTGTTGGCTATGCTTTTTCTCTTCGCCGTTACGGCCATTATCAGGTTGTTTCTTTGGTCTTGGTTCGGGCATTGCCTTCATCATAAGGCCGTGCGTGATAAGTCCGCGGGCGATAGTGTCGAGCATACCGTTGATGTATCCACCACTTCGATGCGTGCTATAGAGCTTAGCCAGTTCAACATACTCGTTGATGGTTACGCTAACGGGGATATTGGGGAACGTAAGCATCTCGGCAATAGCAATCTGCATGATAACCACATCCATGTAAGCGAGTCGCGAGAAGTCCCAGTTTCTCGAGTTTTCACTCATATAACGCTGATATTGGTCGCCATTCAGGATGGTGGCCCTAAACAATTTGCGCGCAAAATCCTTATCTTCTTCGTCCTTATATTCGGGCAATAAATCTTGTTTTGCCTTATTTTCGGGATCAAATCGCTTAATTGTTTTGAGTACAAAGGTATCAACAATTTCCTTATCGTCGTTCCAATATAAGCTTTTTTCTTCTAGCAGTGCATCCAAGTCTACATTGTTCTGCACCAATTGTCTATACAATTTACGCCACAATTCACGGTCGTCTTCATACGAACTGTCGCCACTCGCCATGTATTCGCGATAAGTTTCCGACTGTTCTATTTGGTTGCACAGCTTCCTCACCGCTTCGATATCGTCTTCCCAGCGCTGTTTAAGCGTTTCCATGAAGTCGTTCAGCTGTTTGTTCTCTTCTAATTGCGTAGCAAACTTATTGAACGCGAACTTCTGCGAGGGCACCTCTGTGCCTTCGCGCTGCGCTTGTTGTGTCGCGATATCTACACGATGCCTCTCTTCACGCGTGATTGCCACTATCAACGCCAGCAGGTAATTGTATAGGTCGTATGCTTTAGAAAGACTGAAAAGCACCTCTTTCTCTGCATTATCCATATTTCTATTACCATTCTGGTAGTATGCATAGGTTAACTGGACAATCTTTATACGTATTAATTCCCTATTTATCATCGTTCTGTTTTTCGTTTATTGATATGCAAAATTAGGAACTTTCCCACGAATATGCAAGCCTAAAGGGTTTTTTCTACTTTTTTTAATAACTACAAAAGTAACAATACGAGAAGTAGAACAATTTTGTTAACCTCTGAATATCAAATGCTTCATCGATGCAAAAGGGTGTCTAAAGGGGTTGTTTTATGCAAAACATGTTTTACAACAAGTGTTACAAATCTGGACTTATCCAGCATCTTTCTCTTCAAGTGTTTACCACTTATGTTACAAATTCCATGCTACGGGGGTGCTCTTACTCTCCAATATAGAATAAATATTTTTACATTTCTGCATGTTTTTACAACGATTATCATTAACTTTGCCCACGACATTTATTGATTGATTTGACAACCAGTGGCGGCAACCCCATAAGCCTAGGCTTTTTTGCTACCAAAGAAGACAGCCACCTATCACCTATTGACGCATAAACCTGCCATAACCCGCTATCATTATGAAGTGTAGAACTTGGCCCAAAACAGCAAACAACGGCTTATCACGCCTTCATGTGCTGCTCCCAGAATCCTATATCCGCGCTTAAAGGCTACAACAATTGCCACACAATGCGCTAAACCTAATTTGCTTTTTAAAATAAACATGATACCCTAACTTAACAAACCTTAGCAATGAACAAACAAAACTTTTGACTGTGACTGTTGCACTGCTTGGAAACCTGAACTTGACGGCTGCCACAACTGTGGCGAGCAAGCCTACAGGTGCTTTTTCTTCCGCATCAACAGCAAAACTATTGCCCAATGGGCATGCCTCGACTGCTGCTAACAAGCAAGATGGGCGAAACCTTTTAGCTAAAGGAAGGATTACCGACCAAGATGGTGAACCCATTGTGGGGGCTAGCGTTGTGCAAAAAGGCACGAAAAATGCTACTATCACCGACTTAGACGGAAATTTTTCGCTTAACGTTCCCCCTGGTAGTGTGCTTGTGGTGTCGTATATCGGCTTTGCCGAGCAAACGGTGACTGCTTCTACCAACTTGAACATCACTCTAAAAAGCAATATAGAGAAGCTAGACGAGGTGGTGGTTGTGGGTTATGGCACACAAAAGAAAGTGAATGTAATTGGTTCTATCGCTTCTATCGACAGCAAATCGCTAGAAAGCCGAGGCGCAGCAGACGTGTCTAACATGCTCACGGGCCAAATGTCGGGTGTTACCATCACGCAAAACAGTGGCAACCCAGGGCAAGATGCAGGTAAAATTCGTGTGCGCGGTGTTGGCTCCTTTGGTGCTTCACCCGACCCACTGGTGCTTATCGACGGCATGCCTGGCAATTTTTACGAACTAATGCCTGCCGACATCGAGAGCATATCGGTGCTTAAAGACGCTTCTTCGGCGGCCATCTATGGTTCGAGAGCGGCCAATGGCGTGGTGCTTATCACCACTAAAAAAGGTAAAGCAGGACAAACAAGGGTTACATACAATGGTGCCGTGGGATTTAGCAAGGCTGTTGCACTGCCACAAATGGCTCATTCTTACGAGTATGCTGAGTTTTTAAACATGGCCATTGGTAAAGAAAACTTCTCGCAAGAGGCCATCAAAAAATATCGGGATGGTTCGGACCCCGACAACTATGCTGATGAAAACATGATTGAAGAGTTGCTTGGCGGACACGCTTTCCAAACTAAACACGAACTTAGTGTTAATGGTGGAAACCAAAACATCACTTATGCATTGTCGGCTGGCTACCTAAGACAAAATGGGTTGCTGAGAAACAACTACATGGACAAATACACGGGTAGGGCTAACATTGGGTTGACATTTAATGATAAACTAAAACTTGATGTGCGATTGGCTGGTGCGGTGAAAGACCGCAATGAGCCTTCTACCCCTGGTCCGCTCGATTTCGATGGCGTGCAAAGCATCATTCAGCAGGCTTTGCGCTTCCCTGGCCTTACGCCCACTTATCTTCAAAATGGCCAACTGGGCATGGGACCAAAGCAACAAGGTACTCCCGTGGCATGGGCAAACAGTTCTTCGTTTTTCAACGAGGGCGAAAAAAGTATTAAAGCCAATGCCGAACTAACGTTCTCGCCACTAAAAGGGCTATCGCTTAGAGCCATTGGCGGATACAATTTTGGCCTAACCGAGGAGAAACACTATCGCAACGAACTGCAACTCACGGATGGAAAAATTGTTGGACCATCGCGACTTACCAACATGATGTATTGGAATGCCTACAAAACATTCCAATTTATAGCCAACTACAACCTCAAAATCAAACAACATGATGTGTCGTTGCTAGCTGGATACACCTGGGAAGACGAAAGCCAACGCTTTGTTAGCGGCTCGCGCAACAAGGTTGCTTCAGACGATAAACCCTTCTTAAGCATGGGCGATGCCAACGGACAAACCAACAGTGGCGACGGATACGACTGGGCTTTGCAATCGGTTATCGGACGTCTTAGCTACAATTACGCCCAGCGTTATCTTTTCGAACTAAACATGAGATACGATGGCTCGTCGCGCTTCCCCACAAATAGCAAGTATGCTTTGTTCCCTTCGGTGTCGGCTGGATGGCGCATCACCGAAGAGAAGTTTTGGAAAGACACGCCTGCACTTGACTTCGTAACCAACCTTAAGTTCAAAGCAAGCTACGGCGTACTGGGTAACAACAACATTGGTAACTATCCCTACCAAACGGTTTACGAACTAAGTTCAAAACACAATTATGTGTTCGGTGGCACTTACACTCAAGGTGCGGCCATCACCACTTACACCGACCCCAATCTTAAATGGGAACGCACCCGCACTTCTGACGTGGGTTTCGAGGCTGCATTCTTTAACAACAGTCTCACCTTTAACGCAACCTACTTCTATCGCAAAACCACCGACGTGCTTTACACTCCTGCTGCAAGTGTATCTGACATCTTTGGACTGAAACTTTCGAAGGTGAACACAGGCGCACTTGAAAACAAAGGCTGGGAATTTGAAGTGGGATATGCCAACCATCTAGGCGACTTCAATTATCGCATCAATGGTAATTTCTCTATCATCAACAACAAGGTGCTTACACTGGGACTTGGAAACGTGCAACAAAGAAACGGAATGGTGGGAAATGGTTCAGACCTTTTCATTGGCTATCCCATGGAAATGTTCTACGGGTATAAAACAGATGGCCTGTTCCTAGACGACAGCGAGGTGAGCTCTTGGGTAGACCAAAAAGCTATTGCCAGCGGTTCGAAGGCGGGAGATATTCGCTATCTAGACGTAACGGGCGACAATAAGGTTACGCCCGACGACCGTGTTTATCTAGGTTCGCGCATTCCTAAATACACCTTTGGGCTTAACTTGGCTTGCAATTACAAGCAGTTCGACTTCTCTATGCTGCTGCAGGGCGTAGCCAAAGTTAAGGGCTTGCTTAGCAGATATGCAGGATGGGCCTTCAACCAAGAGGGAAACATACAAAAATGGCAGATGGAAGAAACATGGAACGTGCAGAAACACAACCGTTATGCCAAATATCCACGCTTGGAAACCACAAGCAACGCTGGTGGCAAGAACACCCTCACATCCGACTATTGGTTGCTCGATGCCTCGTATCTCAAAGTGCGCAACGTGCAATTGGGCTACACCTTGCCTAAAAACACAGCCAAGAACATCGGCATCGCAGCCCTTCGCATGTTTGTGTCGCTCGATAATCCCCTCACCCTTCACCATTATTATAAAGGATGGGACCCCGAAACCACCAACTCTAGCGGATACTATTACCCCACTATGGCCACCTATTCTTTTGGTTTAACACTTAGCCTATAACCACATTATGAAACTTTTTAAATTTCAATATATCATCGCCGCCTCTTTATTTGCATCGTTCATGGGGGCGTGCAGTCTAGAAAGAACGCCGCTGTCTAACATCGCCGACAACGAGTTTTGGAACAATCCCAATAGAGCTTCGATGGCTCTTACCGCACTTTATCGTGGAGAAATAACCAACGGCGTGGAGTTTTCGCCTAGCGATTTCTGGTCGTATGGTGGCTTCTTATACACCGAACACATTAGCGATAATGGCTTCGACCGCCGCGGAGAAAATGCACCCTACTTCCAAATTTCAAGCGGAAAGCTCCTCAACAACAATAATATGATTAGAATTTATTGGCGAGCTGCTTACCACCGCATCGAAAACTGCAACCGCTTTCTTAAAGACATCGCTTCTGCTAATCAAACAGACGAGGTGAAACGCATGACGGCCGAGGCTAGGTTTCTTAGGGCTACGCAATATCATTACTTGGCTAGCTACTTCAAAGATGTGCCCCTAGTAACAACGGTGCTTACCAACGAGCAATCGAACAACGTGAAGAAAACGACACAAGCCGACATTCTGAAGTTTTGCGCCGATGAGTTCAAGGCTGCAGCAAACGACCTTCCTACGTTCGGAAACATGAGCGCAAGCGACAAGGGAAGGGCCTGCAAACAAGCCGCCCTGGCCTTCTTGGGACGCACTTACATGCTTATGCAACAGTGGACTAATGGCGCCGACACTTATAAACAAATTATCAACCTGGGCGAAAACGCCATACATCCCCACTACCGCGAACTGTTCTGGCCCAAAACTGGTACTGATAATAAGGAGAATATCTTCTACATCGCCTACATGGCCAACTATTTTGGATGCGGAATGCCACAACATCTCATGTCGGCCAAAGACAACGGATGGAGTAGTTCTAACGCCTCGGGAGGCTTGTTCGAAGCTTATGAGTTTACTGATGGTACGCCGTTTAGCTACGACGACCCACGTTACAACCCCAATAACCTTGGCGAAAACCGCGACCCACGACTGGATTACACCATTTATTATAATGGTGCAACATTCAAAGGAACCACTTATATCATCTCGCCCGACTCGTCGGCGGCTAAAAAGCAACGACTGGATTATGCCACCGAAGCATCTAAAACGGGATTTCTATGGCGCAAATACTTCAACGAAGAACGCATAGAAGACATCACTAGTTATAGTGCCGTGACACCTATCATTAGATATGCCGAAGTGCTACTGAGCTATTTGGAATGCCAATTGGAAAGCGGACAGCCCATCACACAAGCACTTTTAGACCAAACCATCAATGCCATCAGAGGGCGAGGTGATGTAAACATGCCACCCATTACAGAAACCAATGTTGACAAACTACGCGAAATTCTGCGCCACGAACGCCGCATTGAACTGGCTTACGAGGGCATTCGCTATTGGGATTTGCTGAGATGGAGAATTGCCCATGAAGTGCTTACCGGGCCTATTTGGGGCGCACCCTACCCTAACTCGGCTGGCTACGCACAAACAACGAAGCAAATAGACCCCACGGGGCATTGCCGATGGTATGTGGGAAGACGCGACTTTAGAAACCCACAAGACTATACGTGGCCCATACCACTAAGCGAACAAAACATTAATCCCAACCTGCGCGAAGAGTAATCACTAACCCGCGCAAAGCGTTATCACAAGATAGTCGGTGTGTTGCCATAGGTTATTAAGCCTAAAGCAACACATCGATTTTCTTTCTTTGCCTTGTAAACGCACAGCCACATTGCTACCATTGTCACTTGTGTGCCTATCCACCATATATATATATTACACCTAATAGCCCGGAGACAGGGTTCTCACCGCAATGGGCTAGCCTTAGCATCTTATACAGTTCACATCATTGCACCCTATGCTTAACCTTATCGCCTTTAGCCACAAAAAAACTTCGTATCGACTACACATCGTACCAAACGAGCAAGAGCGACATGGTAATTTAAGTAAATATATTTTACAAACTACACCTTATTAAACAAATCATTCTAGTGAAAATCACCACCCAAAAAGGGTATAAAATGCACCAAAACGACGAAATTTGAAAAACGGCTACGCACTTTTGGCCACCTTTATTTGCCAATTACTATGGTTTTGCATTTCTCTTTTGATAAAAGCACTCCCATTTTTAACCTGTAAAATGTCAAGGAAACATACTATAACAGCAAGGATTTGAAACGCTTTTTGCAGCAAAACGCCACGCAATATGCAGCAAAACGCCTCGCAATATGCAGCAAAACACAGTGCTATCTGTAGCAAAACGCAATGCAAAGTGGTGCAAAACGCGAGACTAAATGCAGCAAAACGCAGCAGAAAGTCGAAAAAGTGATGTTTTAAACCATCTTTATTAGTATTTAGATCATTTTTGAAGAAAACTTTGCTTGGCTACCTAAGGCCATGAAGTTGGGTCATTAAAGTCTCCAATTTCGTGCTAAATAGCACGTTTTAAGTTTATTTTTATCGTAAATACCAGAATATCAGACAATTACAAACTTTAAAAATACCAAAGAAAATGCAACCAACGCCCAGAAATTTTGCAAAGAGGCCACTCACAATGTTAAGATTTAGTACAAATATTTTACATTCCAACAAACCTTGGTAGGCTTCTACCGGGCAACCTGTTGGAGTGGTTAAACAGAAAAGCCCCATCACATATGAGCAGTAACCCCAAAATTAGGTATGATATAATACCTTATTTATGTGCTAACACAACAATAGCATAATGAAAAACCAGTAGAAGGACAATTCAAAACGAACACATTGCCCACCAATTAACAAGCAAGAACTAAACAACAAACACCAAAAACCAATCCCTTAGCCCACAAATACAAGCCACACAATACCTCAACACTACCAAAGAGGCCCTCGTGCTTATACATTTCGACACAATCGTTATAAAAAAAGGAACTATATTTCTTTAGTTCCTATTTTTTTGTTTACTTTGCATACCGAGAACTAAAGACTTTAAACCACAGAAAGGAGCAGACAACAACCCAGACATTGGAACAGCAGGTCACACCCATACTCACCATCAACGGGTCCGACGGCACTGGCGGGGCTGGCATACAGGCAGACATCAAAACGATTTCGGCCTTAGGAGGTCGTGTACTTTCGGCCATAACCTCAATAACCGCCCAAAACACATTGGGCATTCAAGAGTTTTTCGACCTACCCGCCACCACTGTTGAAGGTCAAATTGAGGCCATTGTCAACGACATGCAACCCGCTGTGGTAAAAGTGGGCATGATAAGAAGGGCCGACACCGTGGCGCAAATAGCCCGATTGCTAAAGCAACACAAGCCCAAACACATCATCTACGACCCCGTTATCGTGTCGTCGCAAGGCGAAATGCTCATGGCACAAGAGGTGGTCGACGAGGTTAGACACAGCCTGCTGCCCCTTTGTTCGCTCGTTCTCATGAAGCGCGCTGATGCCGAACTGCTCACCCATACAGCCATCAACACGGCTGCCGACTTAAATAGAGCTGTGAAAAGTGTGCTTGCCGAAGGCTGTAAAGCAGTGCTATTGCAAGGCAGTCATACGCCACCGCAAAATGTGGCCGACGTGTTTGCCACGGCCAACGATGGCGAACCCACATTTCTCCCCTCGCTTTTCGGCGAAGGCGAAGGCAACACCCGCCACGGACTTAGTGGCAGTATGTCGGCCGCCATTGCCAAATTCGTAAACGGAGGCAATACACTTTTCGAAGCCGTGGTTAATGCACGCAACTATATAGCCCAACTTCAACCACAGCATACGGGCATAATTGGGCGAAGTGGCGAATTGTTTAACGAGTTCAGCCACGACATAACCCAACACCATCGCACCAATAGCGACGTGAAATTTTATGCCGACAAACTGAATGTTAGCGCAAGATACCTGGCCCAAGTGACACGCCGAATAACAGGAAAGGCACCTAAAGCCATCATCGACGAATATATTACGCGCGAAATAGAACAGCAGTTGGCTTTCACACAAAAAACAGTTCAAGAGATTGCCTATGCCTACGGCTTTCGCTCGCAGGCACACTTGGCCAAATTTTTTAAGAACATCAATGGGCTTGCACCCAGCGAATATAGAAAAGAAATACATTTAAATAAACAATAAAATGAAAGAGAACAGACAAGAACTTAACCGCAACTTGGCACAAATGCTTAAAGGCGGTGTTATCATGGACGTAACAACTCCCGAACAAGCTCGCATTGCCGAAGCTGCAGGTGCATGTGCCGTTATGGCATTGGAACGCATTCCTGCCGACATTCGCGCCGCTGGTGGCGTGTCGCGCATGAGCGACCCCAAGATGATTAAGGGTATCCAAGAGGCTGTTTCAATCCCCGTTATGGCCAAATGCCGCATCGGCCACTTTGCCGAAGCACAAATTTTGCAAGCCATCGAAATAGACTATATCGACGAGAGCGAGGTGCTTTCACCCGCCGACGACGTTTACCATATCGACAAAAACAAGTTCGAAGTGCCTTTCGTTTGTGGTGCTAAGAACCTTAACGAGGCACTTCGCCGTATTGCAGAGGGCGCAACAATGATTCGCACAAAGGGCGAACCCGGAACGGGCGACGTTATTCAGGCCGTGCGCCACTTGCGTATGATGCAAAGCGAAATTCGCAGACTCACCTCGATGAGCGAAGACGAACTGTACGAAGCTGCTAAAGCCATGCAAGCCCCTTACGAACTAGTGCGCTACGTACACGAAAACGGTAAACTGCCCGTGGTGAACTTCGCCGCTGGTGGTGTGGCTACACCTGCCGATGCTGCCCTAATGATGCAACTGGGTGCCGAGGGTGTGTTCGTTGGTTCGGGCATATTCAAGTCGGGCGACCCCGCAAAACGTGCCGCTGCCATCGTGAAAGCTGTAACCAACTACAACGATGCCAAAATGCTTGCCGAACTATCTGAAGACCTTGGTGAGGCCATGGTGGGTATCAACGAGCAAGAAATAGCGCTGCTCATGGCAGAGAGGGGGAAATAAACAGATGCGTATTGCCATTCTAGCACTGCAAGGCGCATTCATCGAACATCAAAAGATGCTTGCGCAACTCGGCGTGGAGAGTTTCGAAGTAAGGCAAGCAGCCGATTGGGAACTACCCAAAGATGCGCTGATTATACCTGGCGGAGAAAGCACCACGATGCTCAAACTGTTACGCGAACTTGATTTGCTCCAACCCATCAAGCAAGCCATTGAAGACGGATTGCCCGTATTTGGCACTTGCGCAGGACTTATCTTACTGGCCAAACATGTGGAAGGCGACGACAAGCAACGCATTTCTACGATGGACACCACCGTGTGTCGTAATGCTTACGGACGTCAACTGGGCAGCTTCTTTGTTGAAAGCAATCTTAAAGGCATAGACCATGCCGTGCCAATGACCTTTATACGTGCGCCCTATATAGATAAGGTGGGCAGCGAAGTGGAAATACTGGCAGAGGTTAACGGGCACATCGTTGCCGCCAAACAAGGTAATCAACTGGTAACGGCATTCCATCCCGAACTTAACGACGACCTTTCCATCCATCGCATGTTTGTGAAGATGGCCGAAAGCAAATAAAATTCAATCATGGCTCTAAAACCTTTGTTAACGGGTTTTAGAGCCATTTTTACATCTTGAATTATTGTTCAAGAATCTTTTGTTTAGTGTTTTTTTGCAACGTATTTTGTTTTTTTACCTTAATATAATTTCAACCAAAACATATTCGGCCTAACTTTGCACACGAGAATTAAAAAGGCTGTATTCAAGGATATATTTAATTAACAACAAGTAATTAAACAAGCCTGAAAGAGATTTAGACAAACCAAGGTAAGAATTAGGTAAGCCGAGGTTAAAAAATAGACAAAATGGGAGTTTTATTTTATAATCATACAACAATTAAACAATTAACAACAATGAGAAGGTACGTTATTCCACGCATTGCGTGCACAAATTTAGCAAGTGAGTTTCAACTGCTAGCAGGTAGTCCTGGCGACGGAGACAATGAAGATTTTAAACCTGGAGGCTCTGGTGGTAACAAAGACGGAGGATGTTGCAACTCTGGTTGTGCAAAAGAGGGCCTAATTGACGATTACGATAATTAAGAGAAAGGAACAGAATTTGAACAATCTATACTCAAAATAACAGGTATATGACCTACAGGAAACTTTACAGCATGATGCTAGGCACTATCGCAATTGGCTTAGCTTCGTGTGCTACCGACATTAACAACGAGAGCGAAAGCCAAATAGATGCTGGCACTAGCGCTAAACGTACACTCACCATCACCACTGAAAACGAGCCTCTCACTCGCTCGAGTGTGAGCCTTATTAACGGCAACAAATGGGTTAAAGGCGACAAATTTATAGCCTATAACCTAACTACGCCAAACGGGTTCGACTACATTGTGGCCTTAGAGGGCGGAAAGACAATGAAATTCGAGGGTGAGGTGACATGCAAAAAAGGTGACAACATCGCCCTATTCTATCCCTTTAAGCAAAACGATTACGGCGTTACGCCTGGTAATGTTAGCGTTAGCTTAGACCAAAACACGGTGATTGAAAACGGTAATCCCGTTACTGGTAAACAAGATGGAACGATTGAGAATATTAAGTATGTGGATTATAGTTGGGGACTTGCCAAAAATATCTCGACTACCGACTTTAAAGGTTGGGGTACTATCAATTTTAGAAAGCAGTATGCACTACTCTTAGTGAAATTCTGTAATGATGGAAAGCCCATTAAAAACATCAAAAGCCTTACCATCTCGAACGAACCATCGAAGGGAGAGTTTAACCTAAAGACTGGACAATACGTGTTCCCATCTAAGATTGACAACCCCAGTAGCTACACATTCACCATTAATCCTAGTGCACCACTCGACTCTTTCTATGTTGCCGTGTTCCCTAACGACAATTATAGACCTGTGTTTACTATCCAAACAACAGACGGAAGCGAGTACGAACAAGCCCTTACTGATGGCATGCGCATTGAACGCGCTAGATATTATACCATCACAATGAACATGGGATGCACGCCTTGGGTGGACATCGACGGTGTGAAATGGAGCAGATACAACCTGCAATATACGCCTGGCGACCAAAGAACTGGATGGGTTAGCGGCTACCACTTGGCTAAAAATCCATGGGATTACTTCTACACTGACAAGTGTGGCACCTCTCCACAGGGTGCTTGTATGCCCAATGCAACACAAACGGTTAAGTTCGACCACTTCCGTTGGGGCGACATTGCCGAGGCTTATCGCTACAGTCGCGCTTTCATGTGCTACTACTGGACAGTACGAGGCAACATCCCATCAATGCTTAGTTCAACCCAAAACTACGGCGACTTGGCTTATTACGCATCGCGTGGTAAATGGAAACTTCCTACAAAGGGCGATTTCGACAAGCTAATGGCAAAAACTGGCCAATATATTGGCTACTACAAGGATTGCAACAACAATGTTATCTACGGTATTTTGTTCGACCCCACTGTAAACAATTGCCTCAAAGGTTGGGTGCTTAGCCGAGACAATAGAAAGCTTGTTTGCTCTAATAGAGATGCTCACGGTCTGTCGTATGCTCGTTGCTATATGAAGCAATTCACGAAAGAGGATATTTGCAAGGGTGTGTTCTTCCCATTTGCAGGAAGCTACACCGACTATATAGACTGCACTCCAAGACTTAACAAGCCTGGTAGCCAAGGTATGTATTGGACCGCTTGTGGTACAAACTGCGAACAAGCTCAAGCCTTTACGGGCCAGTATATGGAATACCAAAACTTGTTCTTCTACGGAACGACAAAGGGTGCTAGTGCCATTAATCCCAAACGCAACATGTATAGCATTCGCCCGATACTTGCAAATTAAGGGTTTAATAGGGAAAGACAAAGTTGAAACTTAGATTTTTAATTGCCTTTGCCTAACAAATAATTCGTGGAGAAAAGAGATGTGCTAAGTTAAACCATCCTTTCTCCACGTTTTTTATACACTTTTTCCTACTACCTGCTTCAAAACACACCATACATCGATGAACTTATGGTAAGCAAAAGCCTATCAAGCAAGAGAAAACGAGGTTCATCCCTCGTCCACGAGAGCGGTTTGCGCTGGAAATTATTGGTTCAAAACATTTTAATGCTGTCCGAAATAACAAAAGTCAAAACAACTTCTATCAGTAAATTTAATCTCACATTCAATTTTTCGACAACAAAAGATTGCGAATTAGATTTTTTTACATAACTTTACAGCGTAAACACAAGTTACGTTCGCACGTTTTCGTTTAATCGCGAGTTAATGCGGAGACATACAAGCCACCTTGTAAACTTGCTTATTCGTAAGCTTGTCAACTAACATCTGGCCTTGTCAACTTGTATACTCGTAAACTTATCAACTAACAATACAACGCCTATGAATACCAATACGCCACCCTTTACCTATTAACACCGGCAAGCCATTGTTTGTCGGCAACGTTTATTAATCCTTATTACATAACAAATAATTAATTCAAAACAAGATGAAACATAAAATACTTTTATGGCTCATGCTTTTCTTTTTCCCTTTAGCTTTGGGTACGGCCTGCAACACGGAGGTGGATCTTAAAAGCATAAGGTACGAAGGAGAATTTCTTATTAGAGAAGGAAAAGGCTGGCCTTACAACATCATTAGAGTTACAAAATCGTCTTCTAGGAAAGGGGTACCGGTAGGGGTAACTCTTGGCTTCGTTGGCACGGAATACGACAAAAAGATAAGCGAGGGCGACATTGTTCATTTCCACGTGATAGATTTCAAAGAATTGCAAGGGCCTAGGACAGCAGATCTCCGATGGCCAATGTTTATCGGAATAGTAGAATTTTATGATAACTAACAACGCCAAATAATAACGATTATGAAACGATTATTCATTATTACATTCCCTATTATTGATTACAACCGTTTCTAGAGTTGCATCCAAACAATAATATTGTAACAACCAAAAGCAATATATTACAGGGCGAGGATTACGCCTCGCACATCTAAAGAGTGAGGGGGGATAGCCCTATTATTATTCGTCCAAGGATTGTTCTGATGCTTAACACTGGTAAAACAATTGAACCCATCCTAAAAAAACAATTCAAAACAATATGAAACATAAAATACTTTTATGGCTCATGCTTTTCTTTTTCCCCTTAGCTTTGGGTACATCATGTAACACTGAAGTGAATCTTGAAAACATAAAGTATGAGGGGAAAATATTGTCGCTCATCAAGAGCAACAACCATGAGTATTATAACATCATCCTAATTACACGGTCAACCTCCAAGAAAGGTGTACCTGTGGGAAGTTCTATCGGTTTTTATGATAGAGACTTCGGCGAAAAGATGAACGAAGGCGACATTGTTCATTTTCGTGTGCCGATGTTTCAAAAATGGGTTGGTCCAGAAACAGCCGACCACCTTTGGCCACACTATGTGGGGATGATAAAGTTTTACGAAAACTAACAACGACTAAAATACCACAATTATGAGATGAATATTGATTATATTAACCTTATTGCTGGGATGGGCAACTATACACGCACAGCAAGGTTATCGATATGGGGATTAGCCTACTTATGGGTGACTAATCTACTAATTTTTAACCAATAAAAAGGGAGAAAAGCCACACAGGCCTTTCTCCCTTCTTTATTAGTTTACTTTTCTTATCTCGTAAGTTCAATTCGTGATTAAAACCAATCGAAAGTCAATGGCTTTCGTAAAAGGTCAATCCATTTGAAAAACTACTTCGTCTCAATCTCTTCTTTCATGTCGATAAACTGCTTGTTTGCATCGTAAAACTCGTATTGCAAAAAAGCCAACTTCTGCGAAGAGACGATGTGCAAGCCAAATCCGTATTTCAATTGCCACTGTCGTTTCAAGGAAACAAACCCTTTATTAATATAAGCAGCAACGTAGGGGTGCACATGCAAATAGAATTTCTTAACACCAATCTTATTAACAAGCCGATCTATCTTTCTTTCAAGCTGGTCGGTGAACAAGATGCTCGACCTTATTTTTCCTTTTCCGAAGCATGTTGGGCAGGTCTCGTCAACACTTAAGTCCATTGCCGGTCGCACGCGTTGCCTTGTAATTTGCATCAGTCCAAACTTACTTAGTGGCAAGATATTATGTCGTGCGCGGTCTTTCTGCATGTTTTTGCACATCCTTTCGTAGAGTAGTTGTCTATCTTCAGCGACATTCATGTCGATAAAGTCTACCACGATGATGCCTCCCATGTCTCTAAGTCGTAGTTGTCGAGCCAATTCATCGGCTGCACCAAGGTTCACTTCTAATGCGTTAGCTTCCTGTCCCTTTTCCGAACGTGTACGGTTACCGCTGTTAACATCAACAACGTGCAGCGCTTCAGTGTGTTCGATGATAAGATATGCGCCGTGCTTGTAGTTTACAGTTTTCCCAAAGCTCGATTTAATCTGCTTAGTGATGTTGAAATTATCAAAGATGGGCACCTTTCCCGAATAGAGTTTCACGATGTCCACCTTGTCTGGTGCAATCATCGATACATAGTGCTTCACCTCTTTGAATACATCTTCATCGTTAACATAGATGTTTTCGTAGGTTGGGTTGAACAAGTCGCGTAGCAAAGCCACAGCCCTACTTGTTTCTTCGAACACCAATTGCGGTCTTTTTTGGGTTTTCTGCACCTTTTCGATAGCCTCTTCCCAGTACTGCGTGAGTGTTTTTAGTTCTGCGTCTAGTTCTGCAACCCTTTTACCTTCGGCCACAGTTCGCACGATAACGCCACAGTTTTTAGGTTTAATGCTATGAATGAGCTGTTTTAGTCGTGCCCTTTCTTCTCCGCTTTTAATTTTAGAAGAGACAGAAACCTTATCGTTAAAGGGAATAAGTATGAGGTAACGTCCAGCGAACGACAGTTCGCACGTGAGCCTCGGCCCTTTGGTGGATATGGGTTCTTTAACAATTTGCACCAGCACCTCTTGTCCCGAGGTGAGCGTAGTTTGCACACTACCATCTTTTTTCAAGTCGGGAAGTCGCGATGCCTTTGCAAAGGGATAAAGTTTTTTCCTGTCGCTTTGCACCTGTTTAAGGTACTTGGCGTATGAATCGAATTGACTTCCTAAGTCGAGATAATGAAGAAAAGCGTCGCGTTCAAATCCAACGTCTACGAAACAGGCATTAAGCCCGGGCATCAGTTTTTTTACTTTCGCTGCGTAGACATTTCCAACAGAAAACGAAACTTCACGTGGTTCGCTCTGATATTCCACTAGTCTTTTGTCTTCTAGCAGTGCTATCGAGATTTCTTTCTGTTGAACGTCAATTACTACTTCGCTAGTCATCTTCTTATTAGCTCCTTAGTTCTCGTCGTAAGTACGTATTAGGCAAGTTCTGTTAAGTCTTTATGTTTGGCCGATGCATCTCTGCAGGTGGCTATATGGTGCGTGTTAAAGGTGTTTGCGTTTATTTCACTTTCTGTTTAGCCTCATCCATCGCCACTGTTGTTTGGCAATTCGGCTGTTTAGTAGTGTTTCAATACCCATGCACCTTTAAAGAGACTTACAGGCGCGTTCTATAAAAACAAGCATGATGCTCATTTTATAGAACTCGCCTTCAAAAGAACCTTGCCTAAAGGGCTAGCCGTGCCGTCCTCTGCGGATTTGTCGGCCTACCCTTCAATGGCGAATAAGCGTTAGGCAAGTGTTTTACTTGCTCTTATGCCTATTCTTTCTCAGTCTTTTTTTACGTTTGTGAGTAGCCATCTTGTGGCGTTTTCTTTTCTTTCCGCTTGGCATAGCTGTAATTTTTAAATGTTAATATAATATATATGTATTGTTTCCACCTTTATTTATTCGCCACGCATGCTTTCAACAAAGCTCTTGGCCGGTTTAAAACACGGCAAGTCGTGTGCGGCGATGGTGATTGTTGTGTTCTTGGCGATGTTGCGTGCGGTCTTAGCTGCACGATGCTTGATAATAAAGCTGCCGAAACCACGAAGGTAAACATTGTCTTTTTTGTTCAACAAGCTGCCTTTTATAGTCTCCATAAAGCTCTCAACTACCACTGAAACATCTTTCTTTTGGATGCCAGTCTGCATGGCAATCTCGTTGATAATATCTGCCTTTGTCATTCTTATTGTTGTTATTTAATGATTTACTATTTCATCCTTTCTCGGATACGGAGTGCAAATATACGAGTTTTTTATGTGATTAGAAAATATATTTGCCTTTTTTTACGCACAAAGGAGTGATTTTATTCTACACAAACTTGCTTATTCTCAACGCCTTACATTACAGAACACAAGATTTACACACAAAAAAGGCTGACACATCTATGATGTATCAGCCTCAATTCTTGTGATTCCGGCGGGATTCAAACCCACAACCTTCTGATCCGTAGTCAGATGCTCTATTCAGTTGAGCTACGGAACCTTGTTCTGAATTGCGAGTGCAAAGGTATAGAGTTTTTTTCTTTCCACCAAACTTTTCAGCAACTTTTTATCAAAAAAGTACGATTTTGGTTATTTCTCGCTTAATTTGGGGGTGTTGAAGGGGATTTTAGCCCCTTCAACACGTGCCCATCTTATTTTATCAAAGCCACCGAACGCTTCAAGAATGCATCCAATGCTGCTCCCTTAAGCAGTCCGTTTTGCAACAAAGCTAGGTCGATGAGTTGGTGAACAATGTCGTTGCTCTTACCAAAATCGGCCAATGCAGCTTGTTTCTGCGCACGTTGGTCGGCAATTTCTTTTTCGATTTTGCTCACCTCGGCACGTTCTTCCTCAGTAATCTCTTCGGGTTTCTTGGCCGATTGTTGTTGGTGCAGTGCGGCCAAGCGAGCCTCCAAGCCCTTAATTTCGGCCTCAACGGGCTGCAACGTGTCGGCCGTTGATTGCTTGCAATCCTCCAACACGCGCTTTATCAAGGCATGATCGCTGTTTAGCACCACGCTATAAGCATCGGGCATTTGCGCATAGAAGGCCATACCAGCCTGCAAACGGCTCATATCCTTCATGCGGCGCATGTACTCGCTTTGGGTGATAAGTATGGGTTGAGCCGTTTCGCCCATAGCCTCCACCTCGGCATTGAACTCAGCTTTGTCGATGTGCGGCATCTGCGAGCGGAACACTTGCGAAAGGTTTTCGCGGTCGGCCTCGTCTATATTGCTCTTCGGGGCGCCGTCTTTTTGTATCAGTCGCTCCACAATGTCGCTGTCTACACGCACGAAGTGGCACTTTTCCAACTTCTGTTCCAACATCGAGGCCACGGGCACATCCAGTTCGCCTTCGAGCAACAACACGCTATAACCCTTGGCACGAGCGGCCTCTATGTACGAGTATTGTTCTTCGTTGTTGTTGGTGTACAGGCAAACCAATTGTCCGTCTTTGTTGGTCTGGTTGTCCTTAATGAGTGTACGATACTCGTCGTAGGTGAAATACTTGCCGTCTACATCCTTCAACAGGGCGAAATCTTTGGCTCGTTCGTAGAAATCTTCTTGCGAAAGCATGCCATAGTTGATGAAAAGTTTCAGGCTGTCCCACTTCTCTTCAAAGCCCTTGCGGCCTTCTTTAAACAGACTTTGCAGGCGGTCTGCCACCTTTTTGGTGATGTAGGTCGATATTTTCTTCACGTCGCCATCGCTTTGCAGATAGCTACGGCTCACGTTTAGGGGGATGTCGGGCGAGTCGATAACGCCATGCAAGAGCGTGAGGAAGTCGGGAACGATGCCTTCCACTTGGTCGGTAACGAACACTTGGTTGCAATACAGCATCACTTTGTTGCGCTGCAACTCGATGTTGCTGTGTATTCGGGGGAAGTAAAGCACGCCCGTGAGGTTGAACGGATAGTCTACGTTGAGGTGAATCCAGAACAAGGGCTCATCTTGCATGGGATAGAGCGTACGGTAGAACGCCTTGTAGTCTTCGTCTTTCAGCGTGCTTGGAGTCTTTGTCCACAGCGGTTCCACATCGTTAATAATGTTGTCTTCTTCTGTGTCCACTTGCTTTCCATCCTTCCATTCGGTCTTTTTGCCGAAGGCGATGGGGATGGGCAAGAACTTGCAATACTTGTTGAGCAGCTGTTGTATGCGCGTTTTCTCCAAGAATTCTTTGCAATCGTCGTCGATATACAGCACGATGTCGGTGCCGCGGTCGTCTTTCTGCACCTCTTCAATCTCGTAAGCGGGCGACCCATCGCAACTCCACTTCACGGCTTGCGCACCTTCTTGATAGCTGCGCGTGATGATTTCCACTTTCTTGCTCACCATAAAGGCCGAGTAGAAACCGAGTCCGAAGTGTCCGATAATGGCGTTGGCGTTGTCTTTGTACTTGTCGAGGAAGTCGGTTACGCCCGAAAAAGCGATTTGGTTGATGTATCTGTCAATCTCGTCGGCCGTCATTCCCACGCCTCGGTCGCTGATGGTTAGTGTTCCTTTGTCGGCATCCAGGCTCACACGCACGGTTAAGTCGCCTTGTTCGCCTTTAAAGTCGCCACGCTCTGCCAGCGTCTTCAACTTCTGGGTAGCGTCTACGGCGTTAGAAACCAACTCGCGAAGAAAAATCTCGTGGTCTGAATAGAGAAACTTTTTTATCACGGGGAAGATATTCTCTGTTGTTACCCCTATGTTTCCTTTTTGCATGTTATATATAATAATGTGTTAAGTTCGTTATAATCGTTATACGTTTGCATGATATGCAAACTTTGTGCCAAGATGGAATGATGTGCAAAGAGATGGCACATCGACAGATAAGGCAGACAAACAACTATCGAACCCATAAACCCGATAATACAAATACTTTATTATTTTTCTAGTAAAAAGTTAAAGCTATGCACAGTTTTTACATAGGTTCTACGTATCTTTGCTGCATAACTAATAACCATAAAGCCATGTCGAAGATACTAAACAAATACATTTGGCTAGCCGAAACCATATATAAAGCATGCAAAATAACTTTCG
Organism: Hoylesella shahii; assembly: GCF_937990675.1. Taxonomy (NCBI): domain Bacteria; kingdom Pseudomonadati; phylum Bacteroidota; class Bacteroidia; order Bacteroidales; family Prevotellaceae; genus Hoylesella; species Hoylesella shahii. Next base: position 66,512 of record NZ_CALKQY010000022.1, read on the forward strand.
AAGAGATTAACGAGGAGTGGCGTAAAGAAGTTGATTTCAGCGGTGGAGAAGACCTTCCGCTGCGCACTTTCCATAAATGGCGCATCGGAGTAGAAGACTTATTGGGCCTTGTTATCGAGTGCGAACGCAAGGGACGCTATGCCTATTACATCGCAAACGAAGGCGAAATAGCCAACGGAACACTTAAACGATGGCTCTTCGACACCATCACGGAGGGTAACCTGCTCATGGAAAACCAACGAATGAAAGACCGAATACTGCTACAACCCACGCCTACCAACAACCAACAGCTAAAAACAATATTGCAAGCCATGCGCGAGAACCACACGCTGCGCGTTACCTATCACAGCTATTACCGCCCATCGGCTACCACTTTCGAGGCAGAACCTTATTGCGTTAAGATGTTTAGGCGACGTTGGTACATGGCGGCACGCTCTCCTTATTATAATAAGGTGATGGTGTATGCGCTCGACCGCATCGTTAACTTGGAGTTACTTACGGGTAATAAGTTTGCGCTGCCACTTGATTTCGATGCGAAGGCGTTCTTCAACGATTGTTTCGGCGTTATCATTGGCGACAACACTGCTACAGAAGAAGTGACGCTAAGGGTTAGCGAATGGCAAGCTCATTATCTTCGCGACCTGCCTTTGCATGCCTCGCAACGCGAACTCGCGCCCGAAGACAACCGCTGCACCTTCGCCTTTCGCCTTCGTCCCACTTTCGATTTCCAACAAGAACTGCTCTCGCTTGGAGCCGATGTGGAAGTGATTGAACCTCAATGGCTGAGAGAAACGATGAAAGAGAAGATAAGGGAGATGACGGAAAGGTATGGAGAGGAAGACTATTCATAATTTCAGAAACCAACAGATAAAAGAACAAACACAAGTTAAATCAATACAAATTGTTTATTATGGAAGAAAACAAAATTGAAGTAATGGCAGTTAGTCAACTGCTCAACATGAAGTTCTTTGTTCCAAGTTACCAACGAGGCTATCGTTGGACTGAACAAGAAGTGAGAGATTTGCTAGAAGACATTAATGACTTCGGCAAAAAGGAAAAGAAGCGAGGCGAGTTTTATTGTCTGCAACCACTTGTGGTACGTGCCATGACCGAGCAAGAAAAGCAAGCCAACGAACTAGAAGTGGGCGACACTTGGTATGAAGTTATTGATGGGCAACAACGACTGACCACCATATACCTTATTCTTTCTACCATGAAAGCACTGATAGAAGCAATGAACTTACCCTCAAATCTATATGAGTTGAGATATCAACGTGAGGCAAACGTAAGCACCAACTTCCTAAAACAAATCACCGAATCAGACAAAGAGTTTTGTGAAAAAGTTGACTACTACCATGCCAGCAAAGCACTTAGCACGATAAAGCAATGGTTCGAAGAAACAAAAGCAAACAAATGGTGTTTTGCAAACACACTGCTCGCATCATCTTGTGATGAAGACGAACCTACAATAGACCAATCAAACAACGTTCGTTTCATTTGGTATGAATCGGTAGATGAAGATCCAATAAAAGTCTTCACAAGGCTAAATATAGGGAAGATAGGCCTTACCAATGCCGAACTTATCAAGGCATTGTTACTAAACAGTTCGAACTTTAAGAAAGAAGACCCATCTGCACTCAAGCTAAGGCAACAAGAGATAGCTTCTGAATGGGACAGAATAGAATACACTTTGCAAAAAGAAGACTTTTGGCTTTTCCTACACGAAGTGGGTTATGAGAACCCAACGCGCATCGATTTCTTGTTCGAATTGATGTGTGAGCTCAACATGCTTGAACTGGAAGAAACTGAACTCAAACACATTGGCACAGACGCAAACAGGACTTTCCGATATTTCTATCAATACTTCTCACGAAATAGGCCCTCTATCGATTTCTGTTGGGAAAAGGTTAAAAGCTTGTTCAACACCTTTGTGGAATGGTACGACGACTTGCAGTTGTATCATTACGTAGGATTTCTTATTGATTGTAAGGCAGATAGCATTTCCCAACTTGTAGAATATTGGAACAAATCGGAAGACAAGAAAGGATTCTTGAAGACACTAAAAGAAGAAATAAAGAAGGTGATAGGCGGCTGTCCATCACTTGAACATGAGTATCAAGATGGCAAAGGTAAAACAAGATGCAAGCCCATTCTGCTTTTCCATAATATCCAAACTGTCATCAACAGGAACATAAAGGAAAAAGAAACAGAGCAACTTGCCGCATTCTATAAGTTCCCATTCCACCTTTATAAGAAAGAGAAATGGGACGTTGAACACATCAATTCGAATACAGAAAACGAAGAAACCGACACAGTTACCCAAGGGGAATGGTTGCTCAATGTGTATTGGAGTGTTCATAAAGATGTGCAAGACCAAATATCCAGTTACTTCGACATAGAAGATGAGGATGAGAAGAAAAGTAAATATGCAGAGATCAAAGAATCTATCCCTGAACATGAGCCTTGGTCACAAGAAGAAAAGAATAGGATTTGGAACTATACTTTACTCGATTCTTCAACCAACCGCAGCTATGGCAATGCCATATTCTCGGCCAAACGTCGCATAATCATTGGGAAAGACAAAGGAAAGCTGATACCTATTCCAAAGCTCTCACGTGATAAGAGATTTAATATTGAAGAGGAAACAGATGCCAACTCTCCATTTGTACCACCCTGCACACGAAATGTTTTCATGAAGTATTATTCGTCCACCATCGGCGACATCAACTATTGGACGAAAGAAACCGACGCACAGGGTTACCTTAACGACATCGAAGCATGCATTAAACAATTAGACAAATAAAATCATGGACAACAAAATATCTTTTTGGAATTTCATTTCCAACACCAACATTGAAATACCAATCATTCAGCGTGATTACGCTCAAGGCAGGCTTGGCAAAGAATACTTACGCCAAAATTTTCTCATCGACCTGAAAAAAGCCTTAGACAAGAATCTGCCCAACGGCGAACAATACCTGAAACTCGACTTTGTTTATGGGGCTGTTGACAAAGCAAAGATGCAACCATTAGATGGGCAACAAAGACTAACAACCTTGTGGCTATTGCATTGGTATGTTGCATTGAGAGCAAACAAGCTGGAAGAGGCTTGCCAAATGTTAAAGAACTTTACCTACGAAACAAGAATATCTTCACGCGAGTTCTTTCACAAATTGTGTATACCTACTAACTTTGAGACATTTAAAACAGCCTCTGATACTGGTATAGCCGAGTTTATCACAAGCCGAACATGGTTTCCCGCTGCTTGGAAGCAGGACCCAACCATACAAGCTTTGCTGAGAATGCTTAGTGGAACGAAACTAAATGATAAATATGGTGAAGACATTACAGACGGCATTGAGGAGCTGTTCCAAGACACAACGCCCGAAAAGTTTGAGGAATACTGGAAGATACTAACATCAGAAGATGCACCAATTGTCTTCTATCAACTTTCTCTCGACCATTTCGGTCTGTCGGATGACCTATATATAAAGATGAATGCCCGTGGCAAACAGCTGACAATGTTTGAGAACTTCAAGGCCGACCTTGTTGGTTACATACGCAAGCAAGCACAAGACAACGAAGAATGGAAATCGCTTCTCGACATAAAGACAGGCATTCCCATCTCTTTAGACACCACATGGATGGAACTCTTTTGGAAAAACAGGTCGGGAAACAATAGGGTTGATGAGATATATTTCGAATTCTTAAATCGCTTCTTCCTTAACTATCACATCGAAGACATTAAAGATGAGGACGACAAATATTATTCATATCTCACAGGAAGGAAAACAAAAGAACACAATAGGTCTGTAAGATATAAAAGCTTGGACAACTATAAATGGAACAATGAGATTGACAAAGTATTGTTTGATGATTTAAAAGTAATTCTTGATAACTTGTCCATTTCTAATGTTGAGCAAGCGGCCCTTTCTCGACCATGGTCCAGTGAATTCCAATTCATTCCACAATACAAAATAGATAACGTGGGTAAAAACGTCTGCGCAGACACTGAAACGCAATGGTTGGTAGTAGACAGCATTACTCAACAGCAACGCGTAGTATTCTATGCTATTTGTAAGTTTTTTAAAGAGGGTGCAGCCAATACTGATTTAGAGAAGAAAGACCTAAAAAATTGGATGAGATTTGTATGGAATATGGCTTCGGTAAGAAATCCCGACGGTGGCCTTGCTATAGATAGCGTAAGCAGCATGAAAAGCGTTATCAGCGTGCTATCAGGGTTCGATGCACATAATATTTACAAAGAGCTTAAATACTACGATAAGACTGCACCAAACAACGCATTTGGAAGACAACTTATAGAAGAAATAGAAAAAGCTAAGGTAATTCTTGCCGACGACGACAGCCTTGCTTTGTACAAAGGAAGTTGTCGCAAGCAGGACGGAAGCAACTATACCACATGGGAAGAAACCATTGAAGAAGCGGAGCAATTTGCATTCTTTGATGGTGGTATTCGTTTCCTAATTCGCAACAATGCTGATGAGTGGACAGTGGGCTTCTTCGATGAGAAATGGATTAACGTCCAAAAGTTTTTCGACAAGAATGGGGTTAAAGACACCGAGGAATACAAGTACAAGTCGAAAGCTCTAGTTCTGAAAGCCGTCCTTTACCAAGCCAAAGACTACCAAAGCTTAATAGAGGGCGATAAGTTTGTATTAGACAACACTGCTGAGACATGGAGAAATAGAATTCTCCTTCGAAGTCAATGGGCTACAGCAGTACATCAAATTTTAATGAATAATCTCAATATAACTGTTCGTGAAGGTGATTTCGAAATCTATAAAGACTTGTATTCTACCAATCTTCTTAACTTTGTCGCCAACCAAGAAAGGAGATACCGCATCAAGAACATTCACTACAAATGGGCTATCTACCCACCAAGACTCGAAGGCTTCATTCCTGACCAAAATGATTTTCATAGGAATAAGTTGCTAAATGAATGCGAGACAGCTGGCAAGATAAACATTTACACGGAGCAAAAAATCCCAAATTGTAATATGCTTAAAGGTTGGGGTATTTACTTTAATTATCTGTTCGGCGACAAGACATACTACTTTATATACTGGTATGACAACAAGGTTTATGCAATGGAAGAAAAATGGAGTTCATTTAAAACCCGTAATGCCTCTACGCCTAATGCAAGCAAAGAATACTATTGCAAAGATGTAGGTATTAATCCTTGTGTCACAGATTTCTGCAATCTATTGGAAGACATTATCAAGATGCAAGAATAAAGTCGCTTTTATTCTCAATATCCCCACACATTCCCCAAGGCTGTGCCTCGTTTCGGCACAGCCTTGGCTTAACTTTGCATCATCAATCAATATAAAAGAAAAAAGATGGAAGCAAAGAAAGAAATGAAAGACATGAATTTGCTTGAAGCAATGGAGCACATTGTGGCATTGGCAAAGGGGTCGGGACTAAGTGACGAGTTCTACAACAAGGCCGACGAATACATCTGTTTCATCGCCGATAAATTGCAATTGAGCAAGCGACAGAGCGTGATGCTCGCGCTCTTCGTCGACAAGAGCGACAGCAGAAACATACTCGCAAGCGACATTGCAGAGTTTCTGCAATGCACAACCATTCAGATTATCAAGTGCATGAACGATGTAGACGAACTTGTTCGCCGCGAGTACATCCTCAAACGAGAAGACGAACGCCAGATCGCTTTCCGTGTGCCCATAGATGTTATCGAGGCACTTACGAACAACGAGGCGTTTGTAGTGAAGGCCAAGACCAACCTTTCGGCCACTGAGCTGATGATGGAACTAGAAACCGTCTTCGAGATGAGAAAAGACAAGGAGTTGTCGTACGAACAAACAGCAAGTAAAATCCAATGCCTTTTGGAACACAACACCCACCTGGCATTCTCGAGAAAGCTGCGGGAATATGACCTAAACGAGGAAGACCAAACGTTGCTCGTTCTCTTTTGCCACCTATTTGCAAACAACGACGACGATGAAATAAGATTTCACGACATCGAGTTTCTCTTCCGCAAAAATCAATGGAACAGAATTAAATGCATGCTTAACGTAAAATGCCACACCTTACAATACTTGCAGCTGATAGAATATGGGAATGACAACGGACTGGCAGACCGAGAAACGTTCCGCCTTACCAGACAGGCCAAGCGCGAACTGCTAAGCGAGTTGAACCTCTCCAGCATGTCTCAAGCCTGCAAAGGCATGATAAAAGCGAAAGACGTTGTTGCCAAACAACTGTTCTACGAGAAAGATACACAACAGCAGATTGCCGAGCTGGAAGACCTACTAGATGAAAAACGCTATCACCAGATACACAGCAGAATGAAGGAGGCAGGCTTTCGCTGTGGCTTTACTTGCCTATTCTACGGTGCGCCTGGCGTTGGCAAAACAGAAACCGTGTTGCAGTTGGCACGTAAAACCGGGCGCAACATCATCCAAGTGAACGTTGAACAGATTAAGAGCATGTGGGTGGGCGAGAGCGAAAAGAACATCAAAGCCCTTTTCGACAACTACCGCAACCAGGTGGAAAGCCAATCGCTAGCTCCCATACTGCTTTTCAACGAGGCCGATGCTGTTATTGGCATGCGCCATAAAGGTGCCGAACGGGCAACAGACAAGATGGAGAACGCGTTGCAGAACATTATCCTTCAAGAGATGGAAAGGATTGACGGCATACTTATTGCCACAACAAATCTGGTGCAAAACTTCGACAAGGCTTTCGAGCGTCGCTTTCTTTATAAGGTGAAGTTCAACGCCCCATCCATCCAAACGCGCCGCCATATTTGGCAGTCCATCATGCCAGAAATAAGCGAAGAAACGGCTAGTTGGCTAGCCAGTCATTACAACTTGTCGGGCGGACAAATAGAAAACGTGGCGCGCAGGTATGCCATCAACACCATTCTCTATGGTCCACCAACAGAAGAGCTGCCCACTCTCTGCAAATGTAGTGAGAACGAAAGCAAAGAAACTTATGGCATTTCGCAGATTGGATTCAGCAAATAAATTGCTTGAGGAGTTAGGTCGTTGTCCTGAGAAGTTAAGGAGTTAAGGGGTTCAGGAGTTAAGCCAAATGCCTAGTTGCAGAGTAGCAAACATTCTTTTCAACTCATTAACTCCTTAACTCCATAACTCCTTACTCCTTTATTGCTTTATTCCTTATTCCTTTACTCATTACTCCTTACTCCTTTACTCCTTACTCCTTTACTCCTTTACTCCTTTACTCCATTACTCCTTACTCCATTACTCCTTACTCCTTACTCCATTACTACTTTAATTCCTTATAATATGACCATCCTACAAATCTCCGACACCCACAATCGTCACGGCCTATTGCAAAACATGTCAATGGCAGACGTACTGATTCATTGCGGCGACTTCACTGACAGGGGAACGGAAGCAGAGGCGTTGGACTTCCTTAACTGGTACATCGCCCTACCCCATCCGCACAAACTCTTCGTAACAGGCAATCACGACCTCTGTCTTTGGGATGCCGAGGGCATAGACGACCTACCCCCAAACGTGCTTTTTCTTCAAGACAAGGCATGCGAAATAGAGGGTGTAAAGTTCTTCGGACTAGGTTACAACCATTGCGAAATACTTATACCCAACGCCGTTGACGTGCTTATCACCCACGAACCACCCATGATGATACGCGACAAGTCTAATGGAACACATTGGGGTAACCTGCCACTCCGCAATCGCGTAATGGAAGTTAAACCCAAGTTCCACCTCTTCGGTCACGCCCACGAGTCGTATGGAACAGATGTATTTGGCAATACCGTGTTTTCCAACGGCGCAGTATTAGACGACCAATACCACCTAGTCAACGCCCCCGCAATGCTTACACTCGAAACGTAAACAAAGGGTGGTTAGTTGACGAGGTCACAAGTTAACGAGTTGACAAGTTTGTAAGTTTGTAAGTTGACAAGTTTGTAAGTTGACAAGATAACTAGTTGACGAGTTGACAAGTTAACGAGTTGACAAGTTTATCAAGACGCTAACGTCTTGCAACAAAGCATTTAGCCTTGCAACTTTACTACCTACTACTTTACCACTTACTACCTCACAATATAAACACATCCCCATCCCTCATCACAGGAAATGAGCGTCGCAATTGCTCTAACGCCTCAAGAGAGAGCGTGGCGCGTGCCACATCCACCTCGTTTGCTCTACATTCGGCCAGCGTTTGGCCCTGTGGGTCAAGCGCAACAGTGCCTCCACTGTAAGCATTAGCAGGGTCGTTGCCCACGCGGTTAACACCCAACACAAAGCATTGGTTCTCGATGGCGCGCGCCCTAAGCAACGTTTGCCAAGCAAAAAGGCGCGCCGTGGGCCAGTTGGCCACATATATGGCCACATCGTAGTCGCCACGGTTGCGACTAAACACGGGGAAACGCAGGTCGTAACACACCTGCAAAAGAATGCGCATGCCACCATAGCGCACCACAACGCGGTCTTCGCCCTTGGTGTAAAGCCTGTCTTCGCCAGCGTATGTAAAAAGATGACGCTTGTCGTAATGCCATGTCACGCCGTCGGGCATAACGAAATAAAAGCGGTTATGTCGCCTTCCGTCCACTTCCACCGCCACACTACCAGCAACGGCACATCCTTTTTGTGTGGCCGTTTGCACCATCCAGCGATGCACATCGCCATCAGCAGGTTCCACAACAACACCTTCGCCCACCATAAACCCTGTGGCAAACATTTCGGGCAACACATAAAGCTGCGCCCCAGGATGTTGGTTCATCAACTGTTCCACTTGCTCAAGGTTCACCTTTTTGTCACCCCAAGCGATGTCGGTTTGCAATAATGCTATCTCCATTGTTTCTATTTTTAGCGATGTTTCAACCGCAAAGCTAGCATTTTTAAGCGAAACACCAAAAGAAATACACAACAACTAACAAACTCATAAACACGCTAATCCCAAAACACACCAATTCAAAGCTTAAAACCCTAAAAGCACAAAGCCTCATCAACTTAAAACTTCACCCACTCTAAGGTTCAAAAGTTCTAAGTCTAGAAATCTTAAAAACATACGCATTTATTTACAAAACAGATCTTAAATTTCACACCATTCTAGAGAATAATTAATCGTTTTTACTGGAATTTAGTGCTAAAATTCCACCTACAAAGCTCAACACATTGTCCACTTTCAAGAAAACACATAGCATTTAGCATCAAATCGCCTTTCTATTTGAAGTAGATCTAACAAAATTTACTATCGCAAAAAACAGCTATTTGCACCAAAACAGCCTACTTTTTACTCATTTTTTGCTCCATTTCCTAGCCTTTGCACAACGTTCTTAATAGAATAAAAATGTATCATGCACCAACAACCTATGTATTTTCTTGCATTTAGAACAGTGTTTTGCTACATTTAACCTTGCGTTTTGCAGCAAATAGCAATGCATTTTGCACGAGATAGCAATGCGTTTTGCACGAGATAGCAATGCATTTTGCACCAAATAGCAGCACTTTTAGCACCAAATAGCGCACTTTTACGCTAAAACTGCATTTAAATACACCATCTAACTACCTAAACTTCGCTTTTCAAGCATCCCCCTTTTACGCAAAAACAACGCCCACGAGAATCGAATATTTGAACACAAGTGGGCATTTGATGAATAACAAGCCACTCATAATGTTAAAATTTACACGCAATATTTTACAAAAACACTCTTCCTTAGATTTAATGCGCAAAACCATAACACCCCCTTAAATCAGGCTTCTTCATAGAGTTTCCAACAGCAAGTATTTTTTGTAAAAAACAACAGAAATACCCCTACCTACGCTTGACTTATGCAAAAAGCACGCGTTATTTAATAATATTTAGAGGCGAACATGATGAAATATGTTATTAATGTTGTACTTTTGCCATAAATTAATACTTAGAAAAGTAATACATTATGGCAGAATCTTTAGACATCCGTGAATTAAACCAACTTATCGAGCAACAAAGCGCATTTATAACCAACCTGACAACAGGCATGAACCGCGTTATCGTGGGGCAAAAACACCTCATCGAATCGTTGCTCATCTCCTTGCTTAGCGATGGACACATTCTCTTGGAAGGTGTTCCTGGACTAGCAAAGACACTCGCAATTAAAACATTAGCTCAACTTGTTGACGCCGATTATAGTCGTATACAGTTCACTCCCGACCTTTTGCCGGCCGATGTTATCGGAACGCTCGTGTATTCGCAAAAAGAAGAAAACTTCCAAGTGAAAAAAGGTCCTGTATTTGCCAACTTTGTACTGGCCGACGAAATTAACCGTGCCCCCGCAAAGGTGCAAAGTGCACTGCTCGAAGCCATGCAAGAGCATCAGGTAACTATTGGCGAAAAAACTTTCCCCTTGCCAAAACCCTTCCTTGTGATGGCCACGCAAAACCCCATTGAGCAAGAAGGTACTTACCAACTGCCCGAAGCACAGGTAGACCGCTTTATGCTGAAGGTGATTATTGATTACCCCACACTGGAAGAAGAAAAGCTCATCATACGCGAAAACATTCACGGCGGACTGCCCAAGGTGATGCCCGTTACCACAGCCAACGACATTCTGAAGGCGCGCGACGTGGTTAACCAGGTGTATATCGACGAAAAAATCGAACAATACATCGCCGACATCGTGTTTGCATCGCGCTATCCCGAACGCTATCAGCTAGCCGAACTGAAGCCACTCATCAACTATGGCGGTTCGCCTCGTGCTAGTATCAATCTTGCCAAAGCTGCAAGGGCTTATGCTTTCATCAAACATCGCGGTTATGTGGTGCCAGAAGACGTGCGCGCTGTGGTGCATGATGTGATGATACACCGCATCGGACTATCCTACGAGGCCGAAGCAAGCAACGTAACAAGCGAAGAAATCGTAAGCAAAATTATCAATAAGGTGGAGGTGCCTTAAGATGGATGCGCTCGAACTGTTTAAACAGGTACGGAAAATTGAAATAAAAACCCGCGGACTTAGTAGCAACATCTTCGCGGGACAATACCACTCGGCCTTCAAAGGCAGAGGTATGGCTTTCTCGGAGGTGCGAGAATACCAGTTTGGCGACGACGTGCGCGACATCGACTGGAACGTAACGGCACGCTTTCGCCGACCTTTCGTTAAGGTGTTCGAAGAAGAACGCGAACTCACCGTGATGCTTCTCATCGACGTGAGTGGCTCGCTCGACTTTGGAACAGCACAACGCACCAAACGAGAAATGGCCACCGAGATGGCCGCCATCTTGGCTTTTAGCGCCATACAAAACAACGATAAAATTGGCGTTATCTTCTTTTCCGACCGCATTGAGAAATACATCCCACCCAAAAAGGGACGTAAACACATCCTGTACATCATTCACGAGATGCTCGACTTTAAACCCGAAAGCAAACGAACGAACGTTGCCGCGGCCATCGAATATCTCACTAGGGTAATGAAACGCAGGTGCATCGCATTCGTGGTGAGCGACTTTTACGCCGATAACAGTTTTCAAAAAGAACTGCAAATTGCCAATTCTAAACACGATGTAGTGGCTATTCAGGTGTACGACCAACGTGCAAAGACGCTACCCAACGTGGGATTGATGAAGGTGATGGACGCCGAAACAGGTCACGAAATGTTTATCGACACTGCCAGTGCTAAACTTAGACGGGCACACAACGATTATTGGACGGAAAGAATGAACACACTTCGGACCACGTTCGCACAAAGCAACGTAGACTGGGTGTCGGTGGCCACCAACGAAGACTATGTTAAAGCACTGATGCTTTTATTCATGCAAAGAGGACAAAACAGATGATTAAACGACAAGTAACGCTGCTCATCGTCGCGCTATTGGCTCTTGTCGCCAACGCTCAGGTAACTGTGGAACAGAAAATAGACTCGTTCGCCATCTTTATCGGACAGCAAACGAACCTACACCTGATTGTAACGGCACCCAAAGGGCAAGCGGTGGTGTTCCCCAACTTTAAACCCTCGGAACACATGGTGCCTGGTATTGAGGTGCTACAAACCTCAGAAGAGGAAACTACCGAGCTAGACAATGGACTGCAAAAAACCACGAAAAGCTACACGCTCACCTCGTTCGACGAGAAACTATACTCGCTACCAGGACTGAAAGTAAAGGTGAACAACAAAGAATACGAAGCTAACGTGTTGGCACTAAAAGTGGTTACGATGGACGTAGACACGCTTCACCCCAATCAGTTCTTCCCACCGAAAGACGTTCAGAACAATCCTTTCTCGTGGGCCGACGAACCATGGGCGTCAATATTCTACTTAAGCGTGCTGATGCTGCTGCTTGCTGCATTGGGCGTTTACCTCTTCGTGAGGCTCAAACAAAACAAGCCCGTTATCACACGCATACGTATAGTAAAGAAAATACTGCCTCACCAAAAGGCTATGACGGCCATCGAACGCATAAAAGCCGAGAGAATGACCGCATCGGAAAATCAAAAGGAGTATTACACGCAACTCACCGACGCCCTAAGACAATACATCAACGAACGCTTTGGCTTTAATGCCATGGAGATGACCAGTTCGGAAATCATCGAACACCTAAACGCTAATGGCAATCAGGAAATGATGAACGAACTAAAAGAGATTTTCCAAACAGCCGACTTGGTGAAATTTGCCAAATATGCCACGCTGATTAACGAGAACGACCTCAACTTGGTTAACGCTATTGAGTTTATCGACAAGACCAAGATTGAAAACCAACCCGACACAGAACGTATCGTACCCGAGCTTACCGAGGCCGATAAACGTACAAAACAAACACGACTGGCACTCAAAACTGTTATTTGGACCATCGGCGTTTGCGTGGTGGCCATAGCGGTGTACATCGCTTACAGCCTCTACGATGTGCTGGGTTAACAAACCTCAAGGATAAATACCATTATGGAATTTGCTAACAAAGAATATTTCTTTCTGCTTGCGCTCCTTGTACCATACTTGTTTTGGTACTTCATCTATAAAAAAAGGGGCGAACCCACCTTGCGCATGAGCGACACAAAGGCCTATCGCTACGCTCCCAAAAGCTGGCGAATGCGACTGATGAACTTGCCTGTGCTGCTGAGGTGTGCCACTTTTGCGCTGGCCGTTATCATCTTGGCCAGACCACAAACGCATACTTCGTGGGGTAACAAGCAAGTGGAGGGCATCGATATCATGCTAGCCATGGACGTTTCGACGTCGATGCTGGCCGAAGACCTCACACCTAATCGTATGGAGGCCGCTAAAGAAGTAGCCGCTGAGTTTATTGCAGACAGACCAAACGACAATATCGGTCTGACAATCTTTGCAGGTGAAGCCTTTACGCAATGCCCAATGACCACCGACCACACGTCGCTACTCAACATGTTGCAAAGCGTTAGAACCGACATTGCTGCCAGAGGACTGATTCAAGACGGTACTGCTATTGGCATGGGACTGGCTAACGCCGTTTCGCGTCTTAAAGATAGCAAGGCCAAAAGCAAAGTGGTAATTCTGCTTACTGATGGTTCGAACAACATGGGCGACCTCTCTCCGATGACTAGTGCCAACATCGCTAAAAGTCTAGGCATACGTGTTTACACCATCGGCGTGGGCACTAACAAGGTGGCTCGCTATCCTATGCCTGTGGCTGGTGGCGTGCAATATGTTAATATGCCCGTAGAAATAGACACCAAAGTGCTTAAAGACATCGCCGCCACTACCGACGGTAATTTCTATCGCGCAACAAATAACCAAGAATTGAAGCAGATTTATAAGGATATCGACAAGCTGGAGAAATCGAAAATGAGCGTTAAGAAGTTCTCTAAACTCTACGAGGCCTACCAGCCTTTCGCCATCTTGGCCATCCTTACGCTGCTCGCTGAAATTCTGCTGCGCACCACTGTGCTAAGGCGAATACCGTAAAAGAGGCCTCACCCCCAACCCCTCTCCAAGGGGAGAGGGGAGTAATATGCCTTGCTGTTTAAAGGTGAAAGAGTGAGAAATATGGCCAACGCCCACAAAGCTGCGCATGGTTCTAGTTGTTTTAGTGTCCCTAGTGAGCCCTGATTTCCCTAGTGTTCATAGAATGCCTAGTTACCTAAACTCCTCAAAATACAACCCCATTTTAACTGGAAAAAGAAATGTTTAGATTCGAAGACCCTATATATCTATGGCTGCTGTTACTAGTGCCAGTATTGGTATTAGTAGCCCTCTTAGGCCATCGCAAACGAAAGAAACAACTGAAAGCTTTTGGCGATCCAGAACTACTTAAAGACCTCATGCCCGATGTTTCTGCCTATCGGCCATGGGTTAAACTAGGCTTAGCCGTTTTCGCCTTTGCCCTTTTGGTGGTGATGTTGGCTCGTCCACAGATGGGAACGAAAATAACCCACGAGAAAAGAAACGGTATTGAAGCCGTTATTGCCATCGACGTGAGCAACTCGATGATGGCTCAAGACGTTGTGCCTTCACGACTAGAGAAAAGCAAATTGCTTATCGAAAACCTCGTTGACCACTTTACACACGACCGCATTGGACTCGTTGTGTTTGCAGGAGACGCCTTTGTACAGTTGCCCATTACCACAGATTACGTGTCGGCCAAAATGTTTTTGCAAAACATAGACCCCTCTCTGGTGGCCACGCAAGGCACAGACATCGCCAAAGCACTCAATCTTTCGATGAGAAGTTTTAGCCAACAAAAAGACATTGGCAAAGCGGTTATCGTGATAACAGATGGCGAAGACCACGAAGGGGGCGCACTCGAAGCGGCTAAAGCTGCCAACGACAAAGGCGTGCGCGTGTTTATTCTGGGCATTGGTAGCACCAAAGGGTCGCCCATTCCACTACAAGAGGGAGGCTATCTCACCGACCGCAACGGACAAACTGTGCTAACAGCACTTAATGAAACCATGTGTAAGGAGATTGCACAAGCCGGAAAAGGAACTTATATCCACGTAGATAACACCAACGACGCACAAGAAAAACTAAACGACGAATTGGCTAAACTGCAACGAGCAGACACACAAGCCGTGATATATAGCGAATATGGCGAACAATTCCAAGCCGTGTGTATCATCGTTATCATTCTGCTTATTGCCGAAATACTCATCCTCGATATAAAAAATCCTAAGCTGCGCAACATCCATCTCTTTGGTTCTAAAAAACCAATGGCCATGTTGCTTCTGCTCATTGTGCCCACATTGGCCTTTGCACAAAGCGACAGACACTTTATCAGAACAGGAAACAAACTCTATCGCAACCAAAACTACCCTAAAGCAGAAGTGGAATACCGCAAAGCTATGTCGCAAAACGGAAGCAATGCACACGCGGTTTACAACCTGGGTAATGCGTTGATGATGCAGCAAAAAGACTCGGCAGCCATTGTTCAACTTGAAAACGCAGGTAAAATGGAGGCAAACAAAACTCGTAAGGCTATGGCTTACCACAACATTGGCACCATCTGCCAACGCCATCAGCTATATGGCGACGCCATTAAAGCCTATGAAGAAGCCTTGCGCAATAATCCCAATGACAACGAAACGCGCTATAACCTAGCTCTGTGTAAACGCTTGAACAAAAACAATAAGGAACAACAGAAACAACAACAGCAACAACAACAACAAAAAGAACAGCAAAAAGAGCAAAAACAAAAAGAGAAACAGCAACCCAAACCCAAAGAACAAATGAGTAAGGAAAACGCTGAACAACTGCTCAACGCTGCCATACAAGACGAGAAAGCCACTCAGCAAAGACTGAAGAAGGCAACGCAACAGCCGTCGAGAAGAACGGTTGAGAAAAACTGGTAACAACGATGTTAACCACATACATCTAAAAAACAAATGGTTCTATGAAGCGAATGAAAAGAATAATCCTATTAATGCTGGCCATAACCCACATCACGATTGGGGCAGCTCAACGCCTTACGGTGTCGGCTCCTTCGACTGTGGCCGCCGGAGAGAACTTCCGAATAGCTTATACCATCAACACACAAGACGTAGACGACTTTAAAGCGGGTAACATTCCAGCGGGAATAGAGGTGATTGCTGGCCCTTATACCTCATCGCAATCAAGTTATCAAATGACTAACGGCCACACTAGCTCTAGTTCGTCAATAACTTATACCTACACGCTCTACGCCACAAAGAATGGTTCTTACACCATTTCACCGGCCAAAGCAGTGGTTAGAGGCAAGACTGTGGTGTCGCCTGCACTTAAAATTAATGTCGTGGGCACGGCTAAACCCAATGCCAACGGTGCCCCAAAAATGCACGAAAGCGACGAAAGCGACCCTGTGCGCACTGCTGGTACAAACATTTCGGGCAGTGACCTCTTTATTAAAGTGAGTGCAAGCAAACAAAGAGTGCGCGAACAAGAACCCGTTCTGCTATCGTATAAGGTATATAGCCTCGTGGAGTTAACACAACTCAATGGTAAAATGCCCGACCTCAATGGCTTTCACACACAAGAAGTGAAACTCCCCACGCAAAAAAGCTTCCATCTTGAAAGACTTAACGGCAAAAACTATAAATGTGTTACCTGGAGTCAATACGTGATGTACCCACAGATGAGTGGCGAACTCAAGATTCCCAGCATCAAGTTTGATGGCATCGTGGTACAAAGAAACCGCAGCGTCGACCCCTTTGAAGCTATCTTCAATGGCGGTTCGGGCTATGTTGAAGTGAAAAAAGAAATCGAAGCTCCTGGTTTAACGCTACAAGTAGACCCTCTGCCCGCTCGCCCTGCTAACTTCTCGGGTGGCGTTGGCAACTTCACCATCTCGGCACAACTCAACAAAAAGGATGTAAAAACAGGCGAACCGCTCAACCTACGCATCGTTGTGAGTGGCTTGGGAAACCTAAAACTGCTTAAAGCGCCAGTGGTTAACTTCCCCAAAAGCTTCGACAAGTACGACGTTAAGATTACCGATAAAACCCAACTTACCACTAATGGCATTGAGGGTAATATGATTTACGACTACTTGGCCGTGCCACAACAAATCGGAAAATACGAAATTCCACCCACAGAGTTTGTATTCTACGACACCAAAACGCAACAATACCGCACTATTCGCACTCAAGCTTTCTCACTAAAAATAGAGAAAGGAACTGGTACGAGTTCGGAAATGAGTAAGTTCGAAGACGAACAAAACAAAGATATACGCCCCATCATGCAGGGACCTGCCGTGATGATTAAGCAAGACAACATGTTCTTCACCTCCATGCTGTGGTATTTGCTGCTTTTTATCATCGTGGCTGCCACAGTCATTGCCTTCTTTGTGCTCCGTCAAAGACAAGAGATTAATTCAGACTCACGCCGACTGCGCGGTTCTAAAGCAAACAAGGTGGCTGCTCGCCGACTGAAATTGGCTGAAAAACTAATGGAGGAAGGGAAGCAAAACGATTTCTACGATGAGGTGCTGCATGCCCTTTGGGGATATGTTAGCGACAAATTGGGCATCTCGGCCGAGCAACTCACCCGCGAAAACATAGCCGAAATGCTCAACCGACGAGCCGTTAACACCGAAACCATCGACAGTTTTATCGCTGCTATCGATGAGTGCGAGTTCGAACGTTATGCACCTGGCGACTCGCAAGGCAACATGAACAAAACCTATCAGATGGCCGTTAAAGCCATCATGGACATCGAAGCCACTATGAAATCGAATAAAAAAGGGAGCTTGATGCTGCTCGCGCTGCTATTTTGCACGCTATCAATAACGGCCAACGCACAAACTAAAGCCTCGGCCGACCAAGAATACAAGCGCGGAAACTATCAACAGGCAATCGCCGACTATAAACAGCTACTCAAAAAAATGCCTTCGGCCGAGCTGTATTACAACTTAGGCAATGCCTATTTTCGTTCGGATAGCATTCCTCAAGCCATTTTGGCCTACGAAAGAGCTGCGTTAATAAACCCAGGAAACAGAAGTATAAGGTTTAATTTGCAGTTTGCACGGGGTAAGACCATTGACAAGGTGGCCGAACCCGATGAAATGTTCTTCGTTACTTGGTGTCGATCCATGGCCAATCTCACCACTGTAGACGGATGGGGCTCTATGGCTTTGGCGGCTATTGCGCTCTTGGGATGCTGCATCTTGTTGTATTTCTTCAACTCGCGCATCGCCATTAGAAAGGTTGGCTTTGTCTCTTCCATCGCCTTTGGTGTACTCTTCATCTTGTGTACGGTCTTCGCTATGTACCAAAAAAATGCCTTAACCAATAAGGAAGGGGCTATAATCATAGCGCCGTCTACCAACTTAAAGAAGACACCCATCCGCTCGGGAGCCGATGAAGCCGTGCTACACGAAGGCACAAGGGTTGACATTACCGACCGCTCTATCAAGGGATGGATTGGCGTTAAGCTGGCCGATGGACGCGAAGGGTGGATTGAACAAGACGCTGTTGAAGAAATTTAAGGTGTAAAAACGTGGTTCGCATGTTTGCTAGTGCTGCTCTTTGCACTGCGCGATGCTTGCTGTTGGCGAGTCCTCTGCACTTTATAAAATACAAGGGGATGCAAATTGCCACTGCATTTGCACCCCTTTAGCCATCACTTCTGGTGCGCTTATATATATAAGGTGTAGTCATCTCCACACTAACTCATCTTCTTGACTATGCATTGGGCTACAATATGGCCACCCATTTTCTGCTTTTGCAACTACACCTTATATAATAAGGAGGGCACAAATGCAGACCATAGCAAACTAACAATAGGCGCCGCCCCAATAAAATCCCTGCTTTGCCATTGCTATCACCAGTCGCAATAACGGCTAACACCAGTCACAACAGTGGCTAACACCAATCGCAATAACGGCAAACACCAGCCGCAACAGCGGCAAGCATCATCAACAACAAAACAGTCATCTATAAAAGGCCACAGAAAAAGAAAAAAATGAACCTCACCCAACTATTGGAAATAGACCGAGCAGTGCTTGCTTGGTTCAACGGGAGCAACTCGCTCTTCATTGACGCGCTAGCTCAAAACCTCACGTCGGGCTTTACATGGATACCTCTTTACTTGGCACTCGTCTTCGTAATTATTAAAAACAACGACACCATGCCCCAAATATTCCTCGCCATAGGATGTGCGGTGCTTGCTGTTGTTGTGGTAAGTGTGTCGGTAGAACTCATCATCAAGCCCCTCTTTGCTCGTTTGCGACCCAGCCAAGACCCGCTCATAAAGCACACCATCGCAGTGGTTAACGGCATGCGTGGCAGTCAATACAGCTTTTTTTCGGCCCATGCCGCCAACACTTTCTCATTGGCTGTCTACCTCAGTTTGCTCATCAAGAGCCGTTCTTTGTCTGTGATGCTTGTTTCGTGGTCGGCTATTAACTGTTGGACACGCCTTTATTTGGGTCTCCACTACCCCTCAGACATTTTCTTCGGACTGCTTTGGGGCGCCCTCGTGGGATGGTCGGCCTATGCCGTTTATCGTCGTTTCGGAAAACCATTAGGTCTACCCCGCACCCAACAAACATCTCAAGCCACCGCCGCAAGCTATCTCCAGGCCGACATCGCCAAGCTGCTCTACATCATGGCCCTATGGATTGGCGTCGTCATCATATATAGTATTTTCAATACATAACAATGGATACAAAACATATCAGGATAAAAGACTATAACTACGACTTACCCGATGAGCGCATCGCAAAGTTTCCTTTGCCCCAACGCGACCAAAGTAAGCTGCTTGTTTACAATCATGGTGACATTTCGCAAGACGTGTTTACCAACATCACCCGCTATCTTCCGCAAGGCGCTCTCATGGTTTTCAACAACACCAAGGTTATACAAGCGCGACTTCATTTCAGAAAAGACACAGGTTCGCTTATTGAAATATTCCTTCTCGAACCTGCTTTGCCTGCCGATTACGAACAGATGTTCCAAACCACTAACGCCTGTTCGTGGTATTGCATGGTGGGAAATCTCAAGAAATGGAAGATGGGTGCACTCACCACTATCGTGGATATACCAGGACAACCGCCCGTAACACTAACAGCCGAACGCGACCTTTCGTGCGACACGGCGTTGAAAATAGACTTCAAATGGACGGGAGCCGATAAGCTTTCTTTTGCCGAACTCATCGACAAAGTGGGCGAACTGCCCATCCCTCCTTATCTCAACCGCAACACACAAGAGAGCGATAAAACCACTTACCAAACCGTTTACTCCAAAATTAAAGGCTCGGTGGCTGCACCTACTGCGGGCTTACACTTCACACAAAGGGTGCTTTCTGATATCGACCAGCATGGCATAGACCGCGAAGAACTTACTCTTCACGTTGGCGCTGGCACCTTCAAACCCGTTAAAAGCGACGAAATCGAAGGTCATGCCATGCACACCGAATATGTAAGTGTGCGCCTTTCCACCCTCGAAAAACTGCTCAAACACAATTGCGAAGCCATTGCTGTGGGCACCACCAGCGTGCGAACACTCGAAAGCTTGTACTACATGGGGTGTAAGGTAATGGCTGATGCCAACATTGCTCTCGAAAAACTGCACGTCAGTCAATGGGAACCCTATGCACCTACTGCCATCAATATTGAACCGGCTGAAGCCATTGGCCAACTCATTGCCTACATGCAACGCAACAATCTGCCTACGCTCCACTCAAGCACGCAGATTATCATCGCACCTGGTTACAACTATAAAATTGTTAAACGCCTGGTAACCAATTTTCACCAGCCACAAAGCACGCTGCTTTTACTGGTTAGTGCCTTTGTGGGTGGCAAATGGAAAGACATTTATCGCTATGCACTTGACAACGATTTCCGCTTCTTAAGCTATGGCGATAGCAGCATTCTCATACCCTAACAACAACAGCATAACAATGAAAAAAGGTGATAAAGTAAGATTTCTAAGCGAAACGGGGGGCGGCATCGTGGCTGGTTTCCAAGGAAAAAACATCGTTCTGGTGCAAGATGCCGATGGTTTTGAAATTCCCATGAGCATTAACGAGGTGGTTGTGGTAGACGAAGAGTTAGACCGCAAACAAGGACGAACCTCCTCGGCTGCTACTCAATCCAAACCCAACTCCACACAACAGGATGCACCCGGCAAGCAGTCTATCAAGGCGCTGCTGAGTGGCGGATACGAAAACGATGCCGATAACACTGACTCTGAATACGAAACCGACCCTTCGGACAATGAGATCACGTTTCGTAAACCGGTTGAAGAGCGCGCAGGGGGCAATAGCTTAAACGTGTATCTGGCCTTTGTGCCCGATAATACACAACAACTTAGTCAAACCAAGATAAATCTCGAATTGGTTAACGACAGCAATTATTACCTGCATTACACCTTTGCCACTGCCGAAGGAGAAAGCTGGACGCTACGCCACGAGGGCGAAATGGAACCTAACACTAAACTGAAACTCGACACCATTACCTCCGAAGACTATAACAGCTTGCAACAAGCGGCTTTCCAAGCTATTGCTTTCAAAAGACAAAAAAGCTATGTGCGCAAACCTGTTATCGATGCTAAATTGCACATCGAACCGCTGAAGCTCTTCAAACAACATCTCTTTGCCGAGTCTCCTTTTTACGACCAACCTGCCATGCTCTACACCATCTTAGAGGGAGACGAACCTGCTGAGACACCCATCGAACAAATTGATGCCGATAAACTGAAGCTTGAAATGCTCTCTAAAGCGGCTCTTCAAAAGATGAAACACGATGCTAATTCGTCTAAAAACTTTGCTGCTGCATCTGCAAAAACTGCTCGTGGCGACCGCAAACCCAACGAACCGCTGGTGGTTGACCTTCATGCGCACGAGATTTTGGAAACTACTCAAGGCATGAACTCAATGGATATTCTGCAATATCAGCTTGAAGTGTTCCGCCGAACGCTTAAAGAGCATGCTGCCGAACGTGGACTTAAAATCGTGTTTATTCACGGTAAGGGCGAAGGTGTGTTGCGAAAGGCCATCATCAACGAACTTAACCGCAACTTCAAACACTGCACTTATCAGGATGCTTCGTTCCAAGAATATGGCTACGGGGCTACTTTGGTAAAGCTGTAAGGCGAGTTATTTTCCACACTAAACCCCTAATTGAGCTTTCCCCCTAAATATCAAAATTCCTTTACTCATCAAAAAAATAAAGCATGCAACACGGATATATCAAAGTGGCGGCAGCTATTCCAGCCGTAAAGGTGGCCGATTGCCATTTTAACGCCCAACAAACAGAGGCGCAAATACTACAAGCTGAAGAACAAGGGGCCGAGATTGTGGTGTTTCCCGAACTGGGTATCACAGGTTACACCTGTCAAGACCTCTTCGCTCAACAACTTTTAATCGAACAAGCCGAAGTGGCTGTGCGCTCATTGGTGGCCAACACCAAGGCGCTCGACGTTATTTCGGTGGTGGGTGTGCCTGTGGCGGTAGACAGCATCCTACTTAATTGCGCCGTGGTGTTTCAGCGTGGACACATCCTGGGCATCGTTCCTAAAACCTATTTGCCCAATTATAGCGAGTTCTACGAAAAAAGATGGTTTGCCTCCACTCACCATCTTAACGACACTTCCATCTGCTACGCTGGACAAGATGCGCTGCTCACAGCTCAAAGTCAGATATTCGTAACCGCCGATGGCATGAAATTTGGCGTTGAAATATGCGAAGACGTGTGGGCACCCAATCCTCCTGGCACTTATTTGGCACTTGCTGGCGCCGACATTGTGTGCAACCTTTCGGCTAGCGACGAACTTATTGGTAAACACAACTATCTTAAAAGTCTGCTTGCACAGCAAAGTGCGCGCACCATGGCTGGCTATGTGTACAGCGGATGTGGCTTTGGCGAAAGCACACAAGACCTGGTTTATGGGGGAAATGCCATGGTTTACGAAAACGGAAAGCTGCTTGCACAAAACCAACGCTTTGTTTTCGAACCGCAAATGGTGGTTACCGACATCGACATCTTTAAACTGAGGGCCGAACGCCGCACCAATAGCACCTACGTCAATGCTCAACATGGCCACACGGCTTTGCTGCACAAGGCCTTTGCACCCATACACAATAGGCCCTTTACACTGCAACGGGCCATCAATCCCCTACCCTTTGTGCCACTTAACGAGGTGATGCACGATAGCTGCGAAGAGATTTTCAACATTCAAGTCTCTGGCTTAGCCCAACGACTAAAGCACATCCACGCCTCTAAAGTGGTGCTTGGCATCAGTGGCGGACTAGACTCCACGCTGGCTCTGCTCGTATGTGTGCGCACGTTCGACAAACTTGGCCTGTCGCGCAAGGGCATAGTGGGCGTCACAATGCCAGGTTTTGGCACCACCAATCGCACCTATCGCAACGCCATCGACCTGATGAGCCAATTGGGAATTACCACACGCGAAATAAATATTGCCAAGAGTGTTACGCAACATTTTGAAGACATTGGCCACGACATGGCCGTGCACGATGTGGTGTACGAAAACGGACAGGCACGCGAACGCACACAAATATTGATGGACCTAGGGAATAAAGAGGGCGGTATTGTTGTGGGAACGGGCGACCTTTCTGAACTGGCGCTGGGCTGGGCCACATACAATGGCGACCACATGAGCATGTATGCCGTGAACGTTAGCATACCCAAAACCCTCATTAGGCACCTGGTGCGCCATGTGGCGCAAACCATGCACAACGACGAAACGCGCACCACACTCTACGATATCATCGATACACCCATCTCGCCCGAACTTATTCCGGCCGACGAAGCTGGTAATATCAAGCAGAAAACCGAAGACTTGGTTGGCCCCTACGAGTTGCACGACTTCTTTATCTACCACTTCTTGCGCCACGGTTTCACGCCCCAACGCCTCTATCTCATGGCTCGTCACGCCTTTGCTGCACCCCAACAGCGAGCCAATCAATACACCGACGACGAGATAAAGCATTGGCTAAGGGTGTTTATGCGCCGCTTCTTTACGCAGCAATTCAAACGTTCGTGCCTACCCGATGGGCCTAAAGTGGGTAGCGTTAGCCTTAGTCCGCGTGGCGACTGGCGCATGCCTAGCGATGCAACGGCCCAAATGTGGCTCGACCAATGCGATAAGCTATAAATAATAACTTTATCGCCGAGAGGAGTTTTTATGTGGGTAAGATTATTACCCAGATAAAAACTCCTTTCTTTTTTATCCTAAATCGGTTGTGTGTGCCACTTTGTTTTTGCTTGCTTGTTGAGCCAATTAACCGCCTTAGTCTTTAAGGCTGAGTGCCCTTCGCAAAAAAGGATAAGACGTACAAGATGCCAACTGAAAAATAAAGAGAGACTGGAAGCAATGAATGCAAGATAAAACAGAGCACAATCGGTCTAACACCTAATTTTTCTTGTTTCGAATTGTGCATTTTATATTTGTACAATATTTGGCCCTTTCAACTTGTTGTCGTGTCTATGTCTAAGCCTTATATGTTGTTAGCGCGTTCAACATTATTTTTCACCATCCCCCGTTGCGTTGTGTTGTGTACTGATTTCGATTAGTTATCGGCTACAATGCGCTGGCATTGTCACCATAAAGTCCGCATCATTTACAACAAACACGCAAAACATTCGCAACAAGGCAACAACCACCCCCCAACAAGTACTCAACCAATCTCAACAACAACCAGCCAAAGTAATGCAAGCTCGCGTAAAAAGCGAAAGAAAATGTAAAATATTTAGCGCAAATTTTAACACCAATAGTTCACTTTTTACGCACCAACTTCAAACTCGTTGCCAAATATTCAATTCTCGCGAAGGTTTTTCACCCATCAAAAAGTTGCGTAAACGTTGGTCAACAAAACGCATATTCTTACAGAAAGACGCAATTTCAACAGTCAAAACGGGCTATTTGCAGCAAAACACAAGGCTATTTGCAGCAAAACGCAGTGCTAACTCCTACTAAACGCAAGGCTAACTCTAGCAAAACGCAAGGTAAAATGCAGCAAAACGCAAGGTAAAATGCTAGAAAACGCAAACAGAAATGCATTATTTTACTCATTAAGGATGTATATACATTTAACGAACAAGAAACAAATAACCCCAATTTGAGGTAAAAACGGTCTTAAAAACTTACCTTTTAGCTACTAAAAGCTGTTTTTAGCGCTGTTAAAAATTGGTGCTGGGGCAACAAATAGAAAGGCTAAATGCTACTAAATTGCAGTTTGGCATTCAAAAACGATGTAAAATAAAAAATAAAATGCCGAAATTTGGACCAAAATGCATGCTATAAAGCATTTATTTTCTCTAGAATGGCTTGGTTCGAAGAGCACGTTTTGTAAAGTTTTGCTACTCCATTTAACAATATTATAACAACAAACAGATTAGCTAATCCACCGCAGCGTCTTAATATATTTCGGTAAAACCCCATATTTATAGCAACATTCGTGGCTAACCATTACAACCATTGGTAGGTTGTGGCGTTAAATTCTCGCACACAACCATGCATTCTACCTAGATAAATAAGGCATATAGGCCATAGATTATGAGCAAAAAACCATTAATAAAGGCTGAACCCCAAATAAGAATTCAGCCTTTAAAAAAAGTGCGGGCAAAGTATTTATTCGTGCCCAGCCACATTAAGTTTAAAAAAAAGTCATACTAGAAAGCATAACCCACGCCAACCATCAACGCATCAACACCATATTCGGCAAAAGCATGATGATAAGCCAAGTTGAGTTTAAAGCCTTTAAGTTGTCCACCAGCACCAACAGTAAGTGCATTAGAGCCCTTGTTGGCAAACTGATAACCCACACGTGCAGACACCAATTGGTTGTAGGTGTATTCCAAACCCGTACCAACGAGCGTCTCATGAGCATCTTTTGGGGTGAAATATCGGCACGAAAG
This sequence comes from Hoylesella shahii, assembly GCF_937990675.1. Classification (NCBI taxonomy): domain Bacteria; kingdom Pseudomonadati; phylum Bacteroidota; class Bacteroidia; order Bacteroidales; family Prevotellaceae; genus Hoylesella; species Hoylesella shahii. The sequence continues at coordinate 92,287 of NZ_CALKQY010000022.1, forward strand.
CGCATAAGTTAGGTTGTGCTTAGGCGCAACAGTCACCAGCCAATCACCCCCAGCCACCAACGAAGTGGGCAGACTTTGAGGCACCCCCGTATCGTTAAACTTCACCGATTTGCCAAAATCCAGCAGTCTCACGCCCAGGTTTAGCACGCTAGGCATGTTCTTAGCCACAGAAAATGACTGCTGAAATGCCGCTCCCAGCGAGAAAGCCAAAGCGTTGGCACTGGTGGCAGCATGCGCATGCGCATAGGTTGCCGTGGCATACACAGCCACTTGAGACGTTACAGAGAAAGCATAACCCAGGTCGAGCGTTACGTCGTAGGGCGAAACACTAGCCGTGGTGCCCACGGCATTAACGGCCGGAACAGTGAGTCCACCCAGATAACGCATACCAGCCATCAGCGCCGAACGATTAGCAAAGCGATAACCAGCAGCAAAATTATACTGCATCAGTCGGCCGTCATCGGTTTTAGGTTGTGCTTCGAGCGAAGCATCAGCCACAAAACGCTGGTCGCTAAAGGCAAGTGCAGCCGGATTAGCGTAAATATGCATCTGATTGGCATGGCCAAGTAGGGTTCCACCCATCGCTGCACTGCGCGCATCGGGTGTGGCTTCGAGCACAGGAAGAATGCGACTTTGCGCCGTTACCTCCATTGCCAGGCAAGTGCCCAGTGTGATAAGTGCCATAGATATCTTGTTCATAGCGTGCTATTATTTCTTAATGAAAGTATGTTTGCTTGTTATGCGCTCGGTTTTGAGCAGCAGGTAATAGGTGCCAGGCGCAAGGCGGTCGATGCCCAATGTAACTTCTTTCGTGGTGGCATTGGGCGTTAGCGTTTCGTCGATGAGTTTTTCACCACGAAGAGAGGTTACAATAACCTGCACTTGTGCCACATTGCTACGCATCAGTGCCTTGAGATAGCTGTGCGCTGGTATGGGATAGATGGCGTGTACATCGGGCGCATTGCTATCGGTTACACGCACTTGCAGCGTGGTGGAGCTGCGTTTGCCACCGTCGATGGCCGTTATGGTAATGGTTGCCACACCCCTTTTGCCCGACTCAAGAATGAGTTGCGAGCCCTTTGTTGAGGCTTTCACCACCCCTTCGTTGCTAGACGAGGCAGTGAATTGCAGTTCGGCGCCACTCATAGAGTTAAAAACGTTGGCCAAATTGATTTGGGCGGCATCGCCTTGTTCGAAAAGCGACACATCGCTCAGCGTGTTAACGAGTTGCGGTGCAGTGTGAGCCACCACCTTATACACAAATTTCTGAAGCGTTTGACCACCCAATTGGTCGGTAAGCGTAACATCAAAGCTGTACAAGCCCGCTTTATCCACCTTGATAAGCAAGTCGAAGGCATTGCCCACACGTTTAAATTCAACGCCTCGTGGCAGTTCGGTGGTGTTGTAAATCCAAGTATGTCCATCCTCATCGTTCACAGGTAGCACCTTATGGAAGTAAGGTTGCGTGTCGAGTAGGCGCAGCGTGTCGCCAATAGTAGCCCCAAACACAGGGGCATGGTTCAGTCGGGTGGTGAAATTAGCCATCACTTCGGGCGAGAGATTGTTAAAGCGGTCGCGTGCAACCATCTTCACAACATAGTCAACCCCCGTTTCAAGTCCATTGAAATCGTGCTGTATCTGCGTTCCCACAGTCATATCATACGAATAACGCGTAACCTTTAGCACGGGATTGGCCATATCAGCCTTTTTATATAGCCATATATCATAGGCAAACGCGGTGCGTTCGGCATTCAGAGCATCGTCATCGGCGGTGACGTTCCATGTGATTTGAGCGTCGTAATATCCACGAGTAGCATCTGCAGACCAATCCGTAACGCTAAGCACAGGCGTTTCGGGCTTCAGCGTTTCGGGGTCTGAAAGAGCGAAATCGGCATCAATATATCCCACGCCCATTTTACCTGCGAGGTTGGCATCGGTCTTAACAGCATAGGGACTGTTGGTCTTTACGGCCCCCATTAGTCGGTTACGAAGGTCTTCGCTTGTGAAGTTGGGATTGTCTTTACCAAACTTAGACACCACCAAAGCAGCCACACCCGATACGTGTGGGGCAGCCATCGACGTGCCTTGAGCGTAGGCATAATTGTAGTCGGTGGGCAAAGTAAAGTCGGTATTGGGGTATTCGCCCGTGGTAAGTTGGTAGAAATTGGCGGGCACAGTGCTCAAAACGCCCTTTGTAACCTCTCCCGCGTTGGTGGTACCACCAGGTGCAAGCAAGTCTACCCATGTGCCTTTATCCATATAGTCGGTGGGAACGCCCATACTATTAAATGCGCCCACGGCCATTACTCGCGGATAACAAGCAGGAATCATGTCGATATCGTATTGCGAATCGTTACCCGAAGCAAAGACCACCAGTCCACCTTTCATGTAAGCACCAGGTTTTTTGTTGCCTTGAGGGTCGCATCCAGCGATGTCAGTAAAATAGTCGATGCCCTCTTTAAGCAAGTCGAACTGCTTTTTAAAGATGTTTTGAAAATGCTCGTTGTTAAGATATTTGTTGCGGTCGAAGGCGTAACCCCACGAGCAATTGCAAACCGAAGCACCATTTTCGGCAGCAAATTCGAAAGCTTTCACGATGTAAGCAGTAGATGCCGTTTGGTTATATCCATCGCGTCCGTATATTTCGCAGCTCATCAATCGCACACCCGAGTTGGCATCACCGTTACCACCAGCCACGCCACAAACACCTGTTCCGTTGTTGTTTCGTGCGGCAATAGTTCCTGCAACGTGCGTGCCGTGCCCTCCAGGAATAATCACATTGGGGTCGCCATTGCCTGTTTCGGCCGCATAGAAGTTGCGTCCGTGGATGGTAGCACCCGTAGAAGGGTCAACACCTTGCCATGCCGAAGCAGCCAAGTCTTCGTGTTCGAAGTCGATACCCGAGTCCATTACCGCCACAACCACATTGGGGTCGCCCGTTTCTTTTTGCCAAGCCGAGAAGAGATTGATGTCGGCACCCGGCTTAAAGGTGGCATATACGCTGTTGGTAGTGGTGTAATGCCACTGGTATTTCAGGTAGGGATCGGTGAAACCCAGATAACCAGTACCATCGTTAGCCGGTCTTAGCCGGCGTGGAGAGATGGGACTGCGCGTGGCCGAGGTGTATTTCACCTTAGCAGGAGCAACCTGAACATTGCCATGAACCTTCTCAATGGCGGGGTCGTGGCGTAGTTCGTTGATTACATCTTCAACATTTTTGGTGCTATCAAACTTCACAACGAACCATCTATCGAGGCCTCTAGCTCGTTTAAGGTTGGCATAATCGTTGGTCATATCAAACACCTGTTCCACCTTTACATTCGAGTTATCGAACACTTTAGCGCGTGTTACACTCTGCGTTGCAGCGCGCGTGCTAGGCGAAACGTTAGCTTTCAGCTTAATAAAGGCCAATCCTGGTTGCCAAGGAAAGGCATCATTGTCTGAATTTTGTGCAGCATTGGGGTTGGTTTGCCCTGAAAGAAAGTCGTCGTTGCAAGCCGAGAAGAGGCCAACGGCCAACGTAATGCAGGCTGCCAAAGCATATTTATTATTGAACTTTTTCATTGAATAAGGGTCTAGAGATTGAGAGTCTTCTTGATTTGGTCTACATAGTGCTTACTCTTATAATAAGTAATGACTGTTCTCGTTTGCTGTGGGCGCATGTCGATGAGGTCTTCTTCGCCACGGAAGAAAGTAACAAAGCCATTATCATCACCGCGGAAATAGGTGTACCCCTTATCTTCGATAACGTTTCTAGTGCTAACGGGCAAGGTGTAAGTGTACCATTCGTACACGCCAGGGGTGCCTTCTAGCTCGCGTTTATATAGGATATCGCCACCCATATAGAACACATGACATAAGCCAACAGTACCACTGAGTTCAACATCGGGTACCAAACCCGCATCTAAGTCTTCGGGTGTGGCTCCTTGCCAGTTGAAATAATAAGTTACATTAGCCAGCGAGCCGGGTTCGTAGCTAGCATTTTCGGGAACGAAAAGCAGGCGTGAGTATCGACAAAGTGGGTCTTCGGTGGTGGTTGTGATTTTCTCATCGTTGAATTCGTTGTTGAAGTCGGGTTTCATTCCACGCTTCTTCTCAAATTCAATCACCTCTTGAAGTTTGAAATTCTTATTATGTAAACGACTAGAATTGAACACAGGGAAGCAAGTTGCACGGCCATTGCTGCCCACAATCATACTATTAGAAGACACAACATACTTCATACAGGCACTTTTATAAATGCCTCCATACATTTTAAAGTTGTTGGGGTCGTTGTAAACATGCATCAAGCGGGTTACGTTTTCTTCTTCACAATAGTATTGTGTTTCGGTTTCGTCTCGCTGTTTGTTGCCAAGCTTAAAGTTGTTTTGCTTTAACCAGGGGTCGAAAGACTCTTTTTGGAAGGTTTGACCCTTAGGAGCTTTGAGCCAAGCATTGTAAATCTTCTTGCTTTCGTAGTTAGGCATGTAGAAAATTCGCGGTGATTGTTCGCCTGGAGAGTGGAAAGCGTAGTATATTTTATCCCTATCTTCCTTGAAAGGCATGAGCGAATCAATCTCGAAAGTTTTATCGCGGCTGTTGTTTCTTTGTGCTTCAAGCTCGGTGACGCGTGCCAAATCAAAGTTCTCGATGTCCCAAACAGGCATTTGGAACTGCACAAATCCGTTTTGAGTTACGTTGAGTAAGAAGTGCTTATTGCCGTTAGAGAGAAACAGTTTCTCGGTTCTACTGGTCTGTGCCCATTGACTATTGCGTTCAATAGCGGAGAGGTTAAGCCTCAACTTACGTTGTTTGAGGTCGACGTCATAGGTTAACCAGCTATTATTTTGCTTGTCCACCTGTTGCACTCGCCAATTATCCGAGTTAGAAATAACATTTAGTTCAACGCCCGAATGCGCTTCATGGTTGAAGATTGCCGTGCCATTGCTACCCTCAACAGCGATGAAGGGGTCGGTGCCAAACTGCGTAATATCGAACATTTGTTTACCATTGGGCGTGTTAATCACCACTTCGGCACGACGTTCTTCAGCGCCATCGTTGGCTGTGGCGGTGAGTTCGAGCGTTTGTCCCACCTTCTTTGCAGTGAGCCAAGCACCGTAAGCGCCCGTTTCCACTTGCCATTCGTCGCCAAGTGTAGCCATATTCACGGCCTTAGTTTCGCCCTCTTGCTTGAGTGTAAAGGTCTGTGCCTCGCCTTGAACGATGCTTTCGGTGCCGCCCAAGATAAGATCTTTTTGGCATGCGCCAGCCAACAATGCCACGATGAGCAGCGCGCATAATTTTATTTTCTTATACATAGCGTTTGTGTTTTTTGTTTGCTTATGTCTCATTGCTTATCACATCAAGGATTTTGTACGATGTTGGGGTTTATTCTTACTTCGTTTTCGGGGAACGGCCACACAAACATCTTGTTGTCTGGAGCAATATTTACTCTAAAGCCTGCAGCATAGAAGGAGGCTGGAACTTGGTAATAACCTTGCGCACCTTGGTACGAACGCTTGCTAAAGCCTTGTTTCCATCGTCGCAAATCCCAAAGACGGAAGCCCTCAAAAGCCAATTCGCGCGCACGTTCGCTTTTGATTTCTTCGTACAATTCGTTGCCCGTTGCACTGGTTGTAGGCACCCCTCGCGAGTCTCTTAGCATGTTAAGATAGTATTGAGCATCGGCTACATTACCCAAGTTATAAGCAGCTTCGGCCACGATGAGGTATTGTTCGGCAATGCGGAAAGGCTTAGGAGCCTGATTGCCGTTAGGAACATAACCTCCCCAATGTGTGGAATTGAGGGTGGAATAGCTGGGATTGCCTTTGAACTTAGATACAACATAGAGCTGCGTTGATGCGTTTTTATCGTTCACCGTGGTATTAACAAACTCGAAAAGTGCCAGTGCGCGATGGTCGGTTTCACTTGCAAAGAGGTCGTTTATCACCTCGCGCGTTGGTACATAGGGCGGTTTATTGTAGTCGCCTACCATACTCGAACGATTGCTTTCATCCCAATAAGTAGTTGTAGAGAGGTCGGCGCCATAGAGAGGAGTTACTGTTGGCACTTCGTTTTCTTTTGCTACGTAGGGTTGCCATATCTGTTCTGTACCCTTATCATAAAACCACATCTGTGCAAAAGCATCCTCTTGAGGATTGATTTTGCCCTCACTGTTGAGTGTAGACACGTAAGGAGCAATAAGCGGATAAGTGTTTTGGTCTACCAATTGCTTTGCTTCTTGATAAGCTTTGTCCATATTGCCCATATAAAGATACACACGAGCGCGAAGTGCTCGCACGGCATCGGCACTTATTTCGCTGTTGCCCACCTTGGTTTCAACGCCAGATAGCAATGTTTCGGCCACGTTGAGGTCGTCTAAAATCTGTTTATAGGTTTGCTCATTAGTGGCTCGTTTGGGCTTATTCAGGTCGCCTGGCACCAGCGCCAGCACCACTCCAAGGTCTTTATTGGCCGTAGCAGCATCGTAAACAGTACCCCAACGCAAAGCCAAGTTAAAGTGATAAAAGGCTCTAGCGAAGTAAGCGTTACCCAAATACTGATTTTTCAGAGGCTTTTCTGCTTCGCTAACATTGAGGTTTGGCAGGTTGGTTATCACCACATTGACATCAACGAGAGCCGAATAATACGAGTGGTAGATTTCTTGCAGCACGTTACTTTCGGGCAAAACCTTCCATCCGTGGAACTCACCATAAAGGTTTCCAAAGGCGGCGTGTGCGTTTAACATGTCGGCTTGTGCCTCTTGTGGCAGCACATACCCGCCACCAAACTTGCCGCGAAGTGTTGAATAGATGCCATTATCCCATTTAGCGGCGTCTTGCATGTTGAGATAAGCGCTGTTATAGTCTATATAGTCGGCTGGTTCGCGGTCGAGATTGCACCCTTGGAGCATGGCTGCGAGCGCGAGTGTCCATAAAAATATCTTCGTTGTTTTCATATTCGTGTTCATTGTTGTGTGAGTTGTTAGAGTCCAATCTCCACACCCACGCTCATTTGCTTGGTGTTGGGATTAACGCCATACGAAACATTACGGTTTACTTCGGGGTCGATACCGCGGAATTTAGTAAATGTTAGCAAGTTACGACCAGTAAAAAACACTTTTGCCGAGCGCACAATGTTCTGCTTTCCGAGGCTCTTTCGAGGGATATCATAGCCCAATGTAAAGTTTTTAAGGCGCATAAACGAGGCGTTTTCCAGCATCTTAGAGTCGAGATAGGTGCTTTGGTGATTGGCCTGACGCACCCAATCCAACGATGGAAATTCGGTATTGTCGCCTGGTTGCTTCCAATAATCAAACAGTTTACGCGAGCCATTGTAGTTGCCTTCGCGGTTACGCACGTGGTAATCGTTTTCATAGAACTGCTTATCCATTGAAATCATGTGCTTGCCAAGCGCCAAAAAGAAGTCGGCATTAACATAAAATCCTTTCCAATAGGCCGATATTCCCCATCCTCCAGTAAAGGGTGTGTAGGCGCTAACGCCTGTGTTTTGGTTCAATGCTGTGGTATATTCAGACACAACATCGCTGTCGTCGCGGCGCGTTTGGTCTTTATCTGTTCCTGGATTATACCATTCGGGCACACCTGTTTGGGTGTTAACGCCTTTATAAAGGGGCAAAACAAAGGTGATGGGTTTGCCCACAATGTAGGCCAATTGTCCGCCTGGCTCGTGCCATGATTGGCGACCTTCGAACAGTTCTAGCACCTTATCGCGGTTATAGTTGAAGTTAATGTTGGCCGAAACGCCCCAGTCGCGACCGCGAAGAAGGTCGGCATTGACTTGAAAGTCTACACCATGGTTTAGATAACGTCCCACATTCTCGTATCGAGTAGCATAACCCGCACTGCTCACAGGTAGTCCTGAAGTATAGGGCAAAGGCACTTCGAAAAGCATATCGCTGGTTATACGATTGTAGTATTCTAGGTTTACATCCAATCGATTGAACAAACGAGCCTTCGCGCCTACAGTAAATTTGCTTTGATGTTCCCATCCCAGGTCGGGATTTCCAAGGCTAACGAAACCCAAACTCATGCCACCTTTCTTCTGTCCCACCTTTCCTACATACGACGAAGTGCTGTAAGGCGGTATGGAAGAGTTGCCTTGTGTACCATAACTAGCCTTCAAGTCGAGTTCGTTGAGCCACGAAACGTCTTTTAGAAAGCTTTCGCTCTTGGCCTTCCATAGTAAACCTAACGACCAGAATAGACCGTTGCGCTTGTTGCGACCAAAGCGAGACGAAGCATCGTTTCGCAAAACGAGATCGACAAAATAACGCTCCGAGAAGTCGTAAGACAACTGGGTGAAGAACGATAGAAAGGCATAACTGTTGGTGTCTTCGCCTACCGACTTGCTTTGGGTGGCGTTATTGAGTAGGTAAAGGCGATCGTCGAGGATGCCCGAACCTGATGCCGAGAAACCATCGTCTTTATAATTGGTGTACTCGTGACCTAGCAATGCCGTGATATGATGGTCGTCGAAACCAATATTGTAGGCCACGGTGTTGGTTAGGGTGACGTTAGAAGCCATTGAATAGGCACGTTGCGAACTGCCATTGCCATATGCACGGTAATAGCTTGGCAAGGTGCGCGAACGACTATCGCCATAATTTAGCTCCAAACCAGCGAGCGAACGGATGGTAAGGTTCTTTATAGGAGTGAGCGTTAGGCTACCATTGGCCGAGAGTATGAAGGCATTGGTCTTGGCAGGATTGGTAGAGATGACGTGCTTGGGCGTTGAAAGGTCGAGCAAAGGCACACGTTCCAACTCCAATCCCGTGTTTGGGTCGTAGGGAGAAGCAAAGGGAGCGTTCATAGCTGCTAGTCCGCCACCCACGGCATTGTTGCTTCCGAAGGGCGAAACTTGCGTATCATCATACGACACTTGTGTGTTTACGTTGGCCTTAACCCATTCGGCTAGATTGGCATCAAGGTTAATACGCCCATAAACCTTTTTGTAACTCGAGCCCATACGCAATCCGTCTTGACTCAATGCACCACCCGAGAGGTAATATCTCACGCCTGTTGTGCCACCCGACACCGACACATCGGCCGTGTACATGGGCGCAGGCTGATACACATACTTATACCATTGAAAGTCGGTTTCCTTAAAATAATTTTCTTTAAAGGCTGCAATCTCGGCTGGGGTGTAGATACCTGTTTCTTGATAATAACGCAACAGCTCTGGTCCCGACATCAATTGGTCGAAATAATCGGTGTTAGCCAACGACGAAACAGCATATTGTGCCCTGAGATTTACAGTGGGGCGCGTCTCTGTTCGGCCGCGTTTGGTGGTTACATACATCACACCATTGGCCGCACGTGCACCATAAATAGAGGTTGCTGCCGCGTCTTTAAGAAACTGAACGCTCTCAATGTCGTTTTGATTCATGGATTGTAACACGTTCATGCTTACTTGCATACCGTCGAGTATAATCAGTAAGCCCGTACCTGCACCCAACGAGCCTTGTCCGTGCAAGGCCATTGAAAGACGAGCAGAGGGTTCGCCCGACGAAGAAAACACTTGTAAACCGCTTACTTTGCCCTGAACAGCGTCTAGGGGGTTGGCAACAGGCTTCATGGCAAGGTCTTTAGCGCTTACCTTTACCACCGAAGCCGAGGTGTTGGCCACCTTACGTTCCATGTAACCCACCACTACAACATCGTTTAGCATGAGGTCTGAGGGCTGCATGCGCACTTTCATCTGCGCCGAAGCAGCCAATTCCTGACTGTTATAACCCATAAAACTAAACGTGAGTTTTTCTCCGCTTCGCACGCTAATAGAGAAATTACCGTCTATGTTAGACACGGTGCCCGTCTTAGGAGCCGACTTAGGGACGATGCTTACACCTGGTAAGGCCTCCCCGTTTTCATCTACGACGTTGCCCTTTACTGTTATCGTTTGTGCTAAAACCTGACTTAAGCCAGTTAACAAACAAAGGGTCAACATCCAAATCCTTACTTTCATAAATGCAATTATCTAGGTTGATTATAGTTTATGCATGTACCTACGCGACCATAACAAGGTTATGTGGAAAATGCTTAGGTCTTGTATTAATCTTATTCTAATAGCTTTGATATCTAGTCTAATACTTTATATCATTTTGCAAATATATTCATTTTTTCTGAATTGCAGGCCTTTTTGACTAAATAAGTTAATAAATGCAGCAATTTTGCATATTTTACGTATTGTATTTAATAGTATTTGCAATCTTTACAAACAGGAAAATGCAAGCCTATATGATGCAAAAGACAGAACCCCAAACAACTAAAGGGTAGTTGCAGAAACAAAATAGGACATTATACATCTACTTATTTAGCTACAAAGATGAACCAAAAACAATGTTATATTTGGAACTTAACAACAATAAATACGACTACTAAAGCTACATTCTTAATACTTATGCTTCTAAACAACGAGTAAAACTATAACTCGTGTTGCGCCTTGATGAAGATAAAACAGCAAAGCACGAAATAAAATTGTAAATTATTTGTACTAAAATTTAACATTATGAGTGCCATCGCTATAAATTTTCTTGGCGAAGCTCCGAAATTCTGGCGTATTTCGAAAGTTTATAACCCGCTGATTTTGTGCTACTTACACGTAAAACAAGCAAAAATAGCCCTTTAAAGGCTTCTAAACCAACTATTTTTGCCACGTTAGCGCCTGCGCATCGGTAAAAAAGTTCCTTTTTATAATGGATTTCTAACTCCGCAAAAGACTGTCACGAATAATCTGTTTTTAATTTCTTTTTGTACTGTTATTTGTCACAAATAAAACACAAACACACAAACAACCGCATTTTCGCAACAAAAAGTTAGTGCTATTTGCACCAAATAACACTGCAATATGCAGCAAAACGCATGGTAATATGCAGCAAAACGCAAGGTGTTTTGCTGGAGTTAGCAAGGTAAAATGGTACTTATTAGAAAACGAATTTCTACTTTTTAGGGACAAAATGTTTGTTTACGCAACGCAAATTTGGCGCTATTTTTCTCAAAATAGAAAGGCAATTTCATAGTAAATAGCAAAAACGGGGAGCAAAATCGCTCTAAACAGGCAGTTGTTTTTGCTCTTCGAGAGCGTTTTTCATAGGTTTTACCCGCTCTTTTGGTTTAGAATAGACTGACTTAGAGAGCATGTTTTGTAAAGTTTGTTTACTTAATTAACAAATCAAACCCCACACCCCACACACCTTTCAATAAGAACGAACATCAAACACGCTGCCACTGGCGATATGAAATATAGCTGAAAGACACCAAGTACAAAATAGAATGCGCGCGCATATTGGTGTGTGCAAACACTAAAGCACCCACTAAAGGACTACCCCTTTACATCCCCCTCCCCTCCATACCCAGCGCAAGCATTGCACAGCACCGTTGTTAGCCCCTACATTTACGAGCAACAAAGCCAAGTAATAATGAATTGTGCGCCCTAACAAACGGCTAATTCGTTGAGATTAAACATCTTCCAAAGAATACGTTTTTAATTACAGCCTGTAACAATTTTCCACTTATTATCTTTTTTCTTTTAAAATATTTGCACTTATAATGGAAATTACTTACATTTGCCATCAAAGAACGAAACATTTAATTTAGCCTTTGGTGGTTCTGAAAGCCACCTTCAACAAGCCTTTTGACTGAACGCCAAACAGACTTCACTTACTTTTTACCAATACAGCAAGCCAAATAGCAAAGAAAGCGAGTGGAACTGCCTGACAAAAGCAAAAAGACATTGAAGCGACACCCTATTAAAGGGCCCAAAACAAGATGTGGGGAGCATTTTAGAATACACCTAAAGCCTAACATAACGCATACTATTAACAATTGACTTTACTCTATGATTAAAAGAACTGCAACATTAATGATTTTGTGCTTGGTGGCCTTCTTCGCCTCGGCACAGACAATGAAGGTCAGTGGAACAGTGGTAGACGAGTCTGGCGAACCCATTATCGGTGCTTCGGTAAAGGTTACGGGCACAACGCTTGGCGTGGCTACCAACCTAGATGGCAAGTTTACACTCGACAATGTACCGCGAACTGCACGCACAATAGTGGTTTCGTATATTGGTATGCTGCCCGTAACCACACAGATTAAGCCCGAAATGCGCATTGTAATGAAGTCTGACTCGAAACAAATAGACGACGTTATCGTTGTGGCTTTCGGTAAACAAAAGCGCGAAGCATTTACGGGTTCGGCTGGTGTTGTTAATGCAGACAAGATTGCCGAGCGACAAGTAAACAACCCTTTATCGGCATTAAACGGTAAGGTATCGGGCGTTCAAATGATTGAAGGCAATGGCCCTTCATCCTCGCCTACCATACAAATTCGTGGTATTGGTTCGCTCAACGCAGGCAACAGTCCGCTAATCGTGGTGGATGGTTTGCCTTATGCTGGCTATTACAGCGACATCAACCCAGCCGATGTTGAAAGTATCAGCGTGCTAAAAGATGCCGCATCTAACTCGCTTTATGGTGCTCGTGGCGCCAATGGTGTTATCCTTATCACCACAAAAACGGCAAAACGCGGAACAGCCACCATATCTGTTGACGCTAAATGGGGATATAACGAAGACGCAAAAGTGGATTACGAAACCGTTAGCGACCCCAGACAATATTATGAATTGTTCTTTAAATCCATCTATAACAAATTTCATAACGCTGATGGGCTAGATGCTTATTCGGCTTATATCAAGGCTAACCAAACCATGTATAAACGTGGTAGCGAGGGCGGTTTGGGCAGTATTCTATATAGTGTGCCCACTGGCGAATATCTGATTGGCCAAAACGGCAAACTCAACCCGCATGCCACGCTTGGCAATATCGTTACACACAATGGTAAAGAATATCTGCTTTATCCAGACGACTGGAAGAAAGAGGGTTTGAGAAAGGGCTTCCGCCAAGAATATAATATTGGTATTAATGGTGGAACGGATGTGTTTAAAACCTACGCTAGCCTGGGTTATATGAAGAATAATGGTATCTGCTATGGGTCGGACTACACGCGTTACTCGGCTCGCCTTAAGTCTGAATACCAAGCACGCAAATGGATGACGGTGGGAGGAAACATTAGTTACACTCATTCTGAATCTAATGCCTCGGGTAATGCATTCGGTGCAGCCCACCAAATACCACCCATCTACCCCCTATATCTGCGCGACGGACAAGGCAACATTCTGCAAGACCGCAACGGAAACATGTATGACTATGGTAATGGCGCGGTAAACGGCGTAACAAGAGAAATATTTTTGAACGAAGCACCCTTGCAAGACGACCGCCTAAACGTGTCGACCAATAGCAGCAACTCGTATGGAATGCAGGGATATACCGATATTTCGTTTATCGAAGACCTGAAACTTACACTCAACGTGAGTATCTATAACACCGAAAACCGCGACAACGACGCCTCTAATCCTTACTACGGCTTCGACAAAACACGTGGCGGACAGGTGGGCGTTTCGCACTATCGCACTTTCGCTTTCAACACGCAACAACTTCTAAACTATAGCAAAGCCTTTGGCAAACACACCGTTTCGGCATTGCTTGGACACGAATTTACACGCAACACCAGCACCACACTTACTGGCAGAAAGAACAATATCTTTGCGTTTAAGATGAACACCGAACTCGCTGGTGCGCTTTCGCTGGTGTCGACCAATAGTTATAAGAACTTCTATAATATTGAAGGCTTCTTCTTCCGCGGTCAATACGACTACGACAATAAGCTTTTCGCATCGGCATCGTTCCGTCGCGATGGTTCTTCGCGCTTCCATCCCTCACACCGTTGGGGTAACTTCTGGTCGTTTGGTGGTGCGTGGATTCTTACAAAAGAAAAGTGGTTTAAACCCACTTGGATGGACATGCTGAAGCTTAAAGCCAGCTTTGGACAGCAAGGAAACGACGCCATCGGCGACTTTTATTACTCAGACTTCTACAATCTTTCGGCCGTCAACGGCGAAGGTTCGTTGGCATTCAGCAACAAAGGCAAACGAGACATCACCTGGGAAACCAACACCAACATGAACTTGGGCTTCGAATTCGAACTCTTCAAGCAGCGTTTAACGGGTAGCGTGGAATATTATCAGCGTAAAACCACCGACATGCTGCTGTGGTTCTCGGTGCCTCCTTCACTGGGTTATGATGGTTATTACGACAACGTTGGCGACATGATGAACCGCGGCGTGGAGCTAAATCTCGATGCAGACCTCATTCGCACAAAGTCCTTTACGTGGGCAATGAACTTCAACATCACCCACAACCACAACAATATTAGCTACCTTCCCGAACAAAACAAAACCATGGAGAAGGAAGGACACGCGGGTTATGCCAACAGTTCGCGTTATGTGGGCGAGGGTTTACCCATCAACACCTGGTATATTAAGAAGTATGCTGGTGTAAACGAACAAGGTTTGGGCACATGGTATTACACCGATGCCACCACAGGCGACATGAAAACAACCACCGATTACAGCTCGGCCGACTACTATCTAGGTGGCAGTCCGCATCCCGATGTATATGGTGGCTTCGGCACTTCGCTACGCGCTTACGGCTTCGACCTCAACGTTAACTTTATTTACTCGTTGGGAGGAAAAGCCTACGACAGCGGATACGAAGGCATGATGCGCAACCCCGAACCTTCTATCGCACCACAAGCCTACCACAAAGACCTGCTCAATGCCTGGTCGACCGAGAACACCAACACCACTGTTCCTCGATTCCAATACGGCGACCTCAACACTTCGGCCTTCTCGGATAGGTTCTTGGTGGATGCTAGCACCCTCACATTCAAGTCGATTACACTGGGCTACACCTTCCCCGCACAGCTTGTTAAGAAACTGCAATTAAGCAGTTTGCGCCTCTTCTTATCGTGTGACAATGTGGCCTATTGGGGCAAACGCAAGGGATTCGACCCACGAACCTCACTCGATGGCAGTGTTTACGACAACTCTTATTCGCCAATGCGCACCGCATCTGCCGGCATCTCTGTTAAATTCTAAGAACAAAGAAAGGAACCACATTTATGAAACAGTTCATTAAAAGCATCATATTCCTAGGTCTGGCAGTACCCACACTAACAGGTTGTCTTGAAGAAGTGTACCCCGGACAAGGCTTTACGCAAGAGCAACTTAAAGAAACCGACAACTCGGCAGCTGCATTAAGCAAAGCCATACCTGGAGCTTTCTTACGCATGGGCAACGGAAACGGACACTATGGATATGCCGGTTTGGCCATGGATAGAGAGACGATGGGTGCCGAGATACCCGTGTACAGCACGCTTTACGACTTCTATCAAGACGAAGGTTTTGACCATCAGCTGGGCCCCGAATATTATGTGGCTACTGATTGGTGGCCATTCTATTACGAACTCATTAAGAAATGCAACCTTACGTTAGGCGCTGTACCCATCACCGAGTTTACTTCTGCCGAAGAATTAGCTTATGTGGGCAACGCTCTTGGCTATCGTGCATTTGCTTATTACGACATGGCTTGCGCCTACGAATATAAGAAGACTGGCTTTACACAGCTTGACAGCAAAGCCGAAGCAGACAAGATATACGGCTTAACAGTACCTATTCGTACTGAGTTTACCACGCAACAGGAGGCTACAAAAGACACCAGAGCACCCTTCTACGCCATGTATCGCTTTATCATGACCGACCTTGACCGAGCCGAGAAGTATCTGCAAGGATATAAAAGAACAAGCGCTAACATGATTGACCAAAGCGTTATCTTCGGTATGAAGGCGCGTTTGTGGCTGCAAATGGGTTCGCGATTTGAGAAAAGCAGCACCGACCTGCAAGCGCAAATCAGTCATGAAAACGATGAAGCACTGGCCATTTACAACAAACTGGGCATCACATCGGCCAACGACTGCTTTAAAAAAGCAGCGCAATATGCTCGCCTAGCCATATCGCAAGGCCATCGCCCAACCACTAAAGCAGAATGGTTTAACAGCACAACGGGCTTTAATACGGCCAACGAAGCATGGCTGTTGGCAGTGCAAATCAATTCGAACGATATGACCAATGGCTCTAGCTGGAACTGGAAAAACTTTGTTGGAAACATGTCGTCTGAAAACACTTTCGGTGTAAACAACCTCGAATATAAAGCGTTCCGCGAAATTGATGCTGCCTTATACAAAACTATTGAGGCAGGCGACTGGCGCAAAAATACCTGGATTGCCCCTGCAGACGCAGGCAACGCATCGGCTTTTTCGAAGTACACCACACTGTTTTCGGCCGAACAATGGGCACAGTTACCTGCTTATACAGGACTGAAATTCCACCCACGAAGTGGCGATATGAAGAACTATAAGGTGGGTGCTGCTGTAGATATCCCCTTGATGCGCGCCGAAGAAATGTATCTTATCGAGGCCGAAGCCAAAGCACATTACGAGGGTTTGGAGGCTGGCAAGCAAGCTTTAACCAACTATCTGAACACTTACAGATACGACGATGGCTCTTATCAGTGCAATGCCACAACAATGGATGCCTTTAACGACGAGATATTACGCCAAAAACGCATCGAGTTTTGGGGCGAAGGTATTGTTTTCTTCGACTATAAACGCCTGGAGAAACCCGTTATCAGACGCTACGATGGTTCGAACCATCCCGAGGGTTATCAGTTTAACACCAAGGCTGGATACGTGGCTCCGCGCATGAATATCTGCTTAAGCCACTACGAAACGATGTACAACGAGAACCTCGTTAATAATCCCAACCCAACGAACGTTCACGAATAACAGCTTTTAATCATTGATTTTCAAAACAATTAACAACGATTTGACATGAAGACATTCAAGCATATTGGCTTGTTAGGCGCCTTGGTGGCAACGGCATTGATGGGCGCCTGCACTAATAAAGACGACTATACACCGGGGCCTGAGGTGGCTAGCGGATGCCAACAGGTGCATTTCACCAACACCAACAACCCCATTTGCGTGCTCAACTTGGACAATGCCAACGAACGAACAGCCACACTTATTCTTAAACGAAACAATGCTGGCGCTGAACTGAACATGCCTGTGAAGGTTGTTTCGCAATCGACAGGACTGGAAATTCCTACTTCGGTGACCTTCGCTGCGGGCGATTCGCTGGCTGAACTGAACATCAAAGCACCGCAACAAGTGCAATTGAAAGATGTGTTTAAGTACGAAGTGAAACTGGAAGGGAAGGAGGTTGACCCCTATTCTAAACTCGATGGCGGAATTGTTTTCTCTGGACAACTCAACTTCCCCGAAGCAAAGAAGGCCGATTTTTGGATGGCTAACGGCTCTAATGGCCGCTCGCTATTTAACTATTGGGAAGAAACGCTGATGGATTTGGGTAACAACAACTTCTTCATCAAAGACTTTATGCACTCGGGAGAGAACCTCTGGCTTAACACTAGTTCAGCGGGTGTGCTCACCGTTAAAAGCGATTCGTGGACTAAAGCGAGCATCGTGCCCGACGCTTCGCTAGAAGGCGGATACACATTCTATTTCCATAAGCTTATCAACAATCGCCTACAACCCTACAAGTTGTATCCTTTGGGCAACACTGGAAGCGAACCTTCAATCAAAGAACTTGTACTTTATGGTGGTCCCGACTACTCATCGTACTCGTCTAACGGCACTTGGGGTAAGATTTATATCAACTATGCCAAGTATAGCAACGACTCAGAAGACAGCTGGGTGTACCTATATTTCCAACTTAAATAAACAAATGGGTGGTGACGGCGCATGCTGTCGCCACCCCTTTAACATCTAAAACATCTCTTATGCATTTCAACTGCAAATACTTAACTTATATCTTGCTTACCGCTTTTGCTCTAACAATCGCGGCATGTAACGAGCGTGTCGACGACGAAGAGCAAGCGGCACTAACAAGAAACACCGACGATATCGTGGCACTTGATGGCAAAGTAACCACACTGCAAACAGCAACCAAAGGCAATGGATACAATATCATCCTCATGGGAGACGGTTTTACCGTTGATATGATTAAAAACGGAACCTACGATGAGGTGATGAAAAAGTCGGCCGAACATCTCTTTTCACTCGAACCAATGAAGTCGTTGCGTCCTTATTTTAATGTCTATGTGGTGCAAAAGGTTTCTTTAAGCAGCGACTTAAATGGTGCTACGGCCCTAGGTAGTGCTATTAGTAGTGCCAACAAGGTGTGCGGATTTGTAAACGACGATAACCTGGACTATAAAACAATGCTCTATGCCTCTACCGTTCCTGGCTATAAAGAGGAGAACTCGGTTATCAGCGTGGTGATGAATACTACAAAATCGGGTGGTATTACCTACTGGCACGACTGGAATTCTACGCTGGCCTGTGCCTATACCACACTCTATGGCGGCGTTGACGGCAACTATTTTCGCTACACTCTGATACACGAAACGGCTGGACATGCCATTGGTAAGCTCGACGATGAATACGACTTGCAGAACCTTGCCATAGATGCCGAAGGATTGGAGCGTTATCGTTATGGCCATACTTTGGGCTGGTTGACAAACATTTCGACAACTACCGACCCCACAAAAGCACCTTGGGCCCAGTTCTTAGCCGACCCGCGTTATGCTAATCAGGGCTTAGGCTTCTTCGAAGGTGGCGGTGCTCGCTATGCAACGGGCGTGTGGCGACCCACAGAAAGCAGCATTATGCTTATCACCGACACCGAAAGCACCGAATTTAATGCGCCCTCGCGACGTGCCATTTATAATAAGGTGATGGAAGTTGCAACGGGTAGAACACCCACTTACGAAGAGTTTGTGGCCTTCGACAAAAAGTAAAAGCAAGGCCTAACGGGCCGTTAACAATATGTTTTCACGCCATGCGCAATGCCTCTATCATGGTTGGCATTGCACATGGCGTGAAAACGTTTGCCACTTTGGGCTTTGTTAAGGCCAATATGTTCTTTGTGCTAGACGTTACGGCCCATAACGCCAGCTTTAGCGGGCATTACTCACCACGAAATCTCGGCAGAACCGAAACAACGATGATGGTCTTTATCGTAGATTACACAAAACTGACCTGGCGCAACGCCTTGCATGGGCGTCTCAGCATGCACCATATAGCCACCTTCGGCTAGCGGTTCGAGTCGCGCACGATGATATTCGGGTGTGTGTCTTATCTTAAATCGGATGTCAAGGTCGTCAAGCGGAGCTGTCAACAGGTGCAAGTCGCTCACCTTAAAAGTTTGTTTATAAGCTGTAGCAGGCTCGTAACCCTTGCTCACATAAAGCACATTACGCGCCACATCCTTCTTTACAGCATACCAAGGTCCACCGCCAAAGCCCAGTCCATGACGCTGACCGATGGTGTGAAACCATAGTCCGCGGTGCATGCCAATCTTCTTTTCGGTTTCCAATTCCAACACTTCGCCAGGATTTTCGCCTAAGAAACGGCGGATATAATCGTTGTAATTGATTTTTCCAAGAAAACAAATACCCTGACTATCTTTGCGTTTTGCATTGATAAGATGTTCGCGTTCGGCAATCTCTCTCACCTCTCCTTTTTGGTAATGCCCTATGGGGAAGAGGGCTTTTTGCAACTGCCAATCGTATATTTGCGCTAAAAAGTCGGTCTGATCTTTCACCGGGTCGGGACTTGTAACCAACCATTTTTTGCCTTCAATCCATTCTGTTTGGGCATAATGTCCCGTAGCAATGAGGTCGTATTCGTGTCCGCGCTTCTCGTGAAAAGCACCAAACTTAATCAATCTATTGCACATCACATCGGGATTGGGCGTAAATCCGGCCTTCACCTTATCCATGGTGTAACGCGTTACTTGCTCCCAATACTCCTTATGACAGTCAACCACCTCTAGTTTGCACCCAAAACGTTTGGCTACAGCCGTTGCCATCTCCAAATCTTCTTCAGAAGAGCAGTCCCATTCTTCGTTTTCTTCAGGACCAATCTTGATATAAAAGCAATCGGGATGCAGTCCAAGCCGATTAAACTCGTACACCACAACCGAACTATCCACGCCACCCGAGAGCAGCACGGCTATCTTTTTTCCTTGCAATTCTTCGATATTCATGCTTGCAAAGTTAGTTAAAAATCAGCTTATTACCATCTATTGATGTAGGTTTAACGCTATTGGGCAATGTGATACACACCGCTTTTGTGCCTTTACACCACTAGAAAGGCCATAAATAGTTGTGCTTTAAAACTCGTTTTGAATGTTATTATTAGCACCTTTTACGAGATAAACAGCCCTAAACCTAGCAAATTAACCCAACAAGAACCGGTATAGACAATACGTCTGCCCTATTTTTCACACCCCTACCCTAGCAAGCAACAACACTTCTATAAACAAAACGCGCCCTATATGTACCTTTTGGCACATAAAGGGCACGTTATAGCAGATGTTGCGCAGAGCATTTGGCGCCTTGCAATAAAAGCAATGATTATCTAAACACCTTCCATGTGTGGTTGCCTTGCTTGATGATAAACATACCTTTACCAGGCAATGGCGTGGAAGCAGTGTAACCTCCGTGGGGCAAAGTTAATACCAAACGCCCTTCAATATCGTAAACACGCGTGGCAGAAGTGGCAGAAGGCTCGGCGCGAGGCGCCGTTATGCCAGTGGTAAACCATCGATCGTCGTCTTCTTGCGACACATTAACGATACGACCGCTACGAATAGTAACCATCGCACTGTTATAATTGTTCTGGTTTCCATTCCAATGGCGCACCAATCTCCAATCTTTATCCTCGCTATCACGCGACCCCATAAACACGCGCCACACACCATCTTCGATGCCAGTAGGCATAGAATGCACAGTATAGAGCGACGAAACAGACTGATGGTCGTAGTTAGCTATAGGCGATGTGATATTGGTTGAGCAGAGCAACAGTTGCTTATTGCTCTTCTGCATCACAACAGCCACACGCCCAACAAAGGGAGCACCGCCACGATTAATAACATTACTTCCGTTTATCGACACGTTTTTACCGGCTCTACTTACAGTAAACGGCTGGTCCATACATAGGTGCGACTCGTGTTCCATCACCTTTTTAGGACTAATTCCGATAACCATGTCTTGCCTAGAAGAGAAAGCAAGGGTGCCAGGATTAAGCAAAGCGATGTTGTAATAGCCATCATCGTTGCCATCCCATCCCCAATTAACCCACACGCGACCTTGCGCATCGTAACCACAAAGCACAAAAGCATGACCGCCAGCGTTATTGTCTACGCCCGTGTAATATATGGGACGGCGGGCATTAAGCTCACCATACACCAGGCGCATCCATTCGTTTGCCGAGTAAAAGTCGCGCGTACAAATGTTCGCTCCCTCGTCATAACCAAAGTGTTTGATAAATGCTTCGCGCGCTTCTCTTGTAAAAGCGCCGCTGAAAGTCATAGAATACTGCATGCTAACCGATACGCCACAATGATACATCAGTGTTGACACGGCCTTTGCTTGCTGTGCATTATAGCCTTTTTTGTAAGAGGCAAGCATGTTTTTCCAATCATACGAAGCCGCACTAAAGTCAACTGTGATGTTATAACCCGTGCCCGCTTCGCCATGAGGAGTAAACCCATAGGTGTTTGTTCCTTTGCCATGAGCGGGATAACCATGGTATCTCATGATTTGTGCCATAGCCGTGGCCACGCATCCTGTGAGATAATGCTCGCCCGACGTATTGGCTGGGCATAGTTGGTTGTAGGGTTTGGTCTGTCCCCAGTGCGTTTCTACAAAGGGTTGCACAGCACTTTCGTAGCCATAGCTTGCAGGCAGACCTGCTTCCGATGGCACTTTGGCTGCCATTGCTTGCTTAACCGCCTCCATATACCATGCCAAAGAAGCACTTACACCTGCGAAATCATGGGGCGAACAGGCCAACACTGCCGGCCATTCATCATTATAAGCCACCAGTGCATAGCCCCCTTGAGCCGCTCCATACACAGCCAATTGGTCGTCGGCATATAGTTTTTGCATCGTAGAAGGTGCCTTTTGAGGCATGCCATTGGCCCGTAACGTGGGTACAAACAAGGCAGAGAGAGCCTGGCAAGCTGCCTGGCTCATCTCTTTTTCGGTGCGTGTAGCAGCCTTTGCGCTAAGCGAAAAGAAGCATAACGCTGCAATGAGAAGTTTCTCCATACGCATTAATCAAGGAAATACAACTTCTCTTCGTTCCATCCCCACCAACCGTAATTTGGGGCATACCATGCAAAATTCAGTTCGAAAGCATCGTCGTTGGCATTGTAATTGCCAGCATAGGTGCTAGCATTTGCAATGTCGGCATCGTTATAAAGCCTACTGGCGTCGCCTGTCCAGTTGCCCACCACGCGCAGCATCAGCACATCTCCCTTGTTGCTTCGCGAAGCATACACATCCTGTGGGCGCACAAATACCTTACCATCGGTATGCTTAACAATTTCGATAGGCAAGAAAGCATTGTTGTTAGCATCATTAAGTGGGATAGACAAGCTAAAGTTTCCGTTGCCAGCTTCCAGTATTTCGAGGTTGTTCCAGGTTTTTTCGAACCAGCCCGACACATAATCTACATGACGCACCTTATAATGTTTCAGGATATAGGTGGCCGATGTAACGCCGTAATTAGAAGCGTCGGCGGGTGCCACGCTAATCTTCACGGTATCGGTTGTAGCCTCTTGGCTTTGGAAAGAAAGGGTTACGGTCTTGCTTTTCTCGCCCTTAGCAAAGTTTATTCCTTCGGGCAGCGTAACGATTTTGCTTGTTGTTGAAAGGTGTACAGTGCCTGCTTCGCTGCTATCGGGGCGCTGAATGGTTACGCTAAACGTAAGTGCATCGCCTGGTTTGAAGCCCAAAGTGGTAACGGCATTGCCCACAATAAAGGCATTACCTTCGCCAGAGAGCGACGCAGCTTCATACTCATAACTTTCTACGCAGCCACACATCAGCAAGCTGGCGCACGCCAACATGCCTGTTATTTTGCTTTTTATGGATTTCATAATCATAATCTTTATTGGTTGATAATCAATGTCCCGTCCAAGGTTTATATAGTCCAGAGGGGTCGGGATTGTTGTGATCGTTCAGAATGGGGTTAGACATAACCTCTTGGTCAACGATAACGAAGTTCATCCAAGCAGGCCTTCCGTCGGTATTAATTCGTTCGGTAGGTTCGAAGTTGGTGCCTTCATATCCTCGAGTAACAGAGTAATTGAGTCGTTTCACGTCGAAGAACGTTTGTCCTTCTCCCCATAGTTCGATGCGTTTTTGGAACACAATTTCCTCCACAATGGCGTCTTTCGCAGTGGCATTGCAAACATAAGAGGGGTCGCGATGTTGCTTCATGAAGTTCTCTACCAACTGTTTTCCCCTTGCAGGGTCTTGATGTGCAGCGGCTTCGGCTTCGATAAAATACATCTCTTCCACACGCATGATGGGGAAAGCCGACGCTTCTCCTATTTTGAAAGCCTCATCATTACCTTGGTTAGGACGGAATTTCAACGAGGCATAAGCAGGCAAACTCTGCTTGTAGGCAGGCTTTAAGAAAGGCACTTGGTCGGCCAAAGGCGAGCCATCTGGTGCTTTCCACTGCAGTTTTCTAAAGTCGGTGTTCGCAATTCTGTCGTACACACGCTTGCCAATTAGTTGGAAAGCGCCCTTTCTGGCATAGCCATATTGCGTCTCGTTACACATCCATGAGGTCCAGTTTAGCCATTCATCTCTCACGGCATCGTCTTGGTCTGTGTACTGAACGCCCCACATCCACTTTTCAATTTGGTTATAACCATTGGCCACATTGAGGCAATCGTCTTTGGTCATGGGGTTAATTCTTGCTGCATTAATAGCCAATCGAGCATGTTTTTCGGCTGCAGGATAGTCTTCAAGCCACATGGCTAAGCGTGCGCGCAGACCTTCGATGCAAGCCACATCGGGGAAAGTTTTATTGCGCGTATTCACCAATAGAGGCAGATATTTAGCAGCTTCGTCCAGGTCGGAGGCAATAAATTTTGCCATTTCTTCGCGCGTGGCACGTGGATTTTGACGTGCATCGTCTTGTTTCATACCAGCTTTTACGATGGGAACAGTGAGATTGGTAACATCAATTCCTGCTTCGTTGCGCCCATTTGTCACCTTATTAGGCAAAAATTCGTACATACGAGCCATGTCTAGATAGATCATTGCCCTATTAGCGTATGCCACTCCGAGGTAAGCTTTTTGCATATCAGTGGCCACATCGGGGTTAACGCCATTGATAACATTGTTGGTTGCCTGCACATATTGGTAGTTCCATTCCCAAACATACTGTGTACACATCCAAGGTGCACCTATATCTGTGCACTCCGACCACCACCAAAACCAGTCCCAATTGCGGTTAGAAAGTGTGGCAAGGTCTTCGGTCATCACGTCGCGGATATGCATAATGCCACCCAATCCCCACGAATAAGACACATGATCATTGTAAATAGACTTGGCTGTTGTGGGTATAGCGCTCACAAGAAACTCTGTGGCATCGGGCGATTGGGCCAATTGTGTGGTGGTAGCCACATCAGAGGGAAACACTTCCCTTATACATCCGCATAGCAAAGGTGTTGAAAGTATCAACAGTCCTATTGAATATTTTATATTAAAAGACTTCATACTAAATTCATTAATGTTTAGAATGTGATTGTAATACCACCTGATATGGTACGCAGTGGTGAATATTGAGTGCTTGAGTTACCACCCATAGTGCTTTGACGTGGGTCGAAACCTTGGCGTTTAGACCACAACCAGAGGTTCTCTCCCGATGCATATACGCGTACATTTTGCAGTCCGAAGCGGGTGATTAAGCGCACTGGTACGGTGTAACCCAACGTAATATTCTGCAGATTGAGGTAACTTGCCGAGGTGAGGAAGCGGTCGGAGAAGCGCGCCATGTCTACGTCATTGTATTGAATGCGTGGCACATTGGCCTCTCTATTGTTTGCATTCCAAGCCTTTTCAAGGTCGGCATGGAACTGCTCTCCACGCGAGAAAGACATACCCGAAGCGTAACCATTATCGTAAGCCTTACCGCCAATCTGGTAAACAAAGTCCATTGAGAAGTCAAAGCCATAGGCCGATAGGCTCGTTCCGAAACCGCCATAAGCGTCGGGAAGTGCTGTTCCGCAATTGTAATAACTTGCTTCTCCACCGTTTTTAGTGGTTGTGGTGCTTTCAATGATGTCGAAACCGGCTGCATCTTTCATACGATTGCCTTGCGCATCATATTTATACACATTCTTATAATATAGTGCTTCGCCCGTTTCATGGTCCACCCCTGCATATCGAAACATGCGCCATGAATAGATAGGAAGGTTTTCTCCATAGAAATAGTCACCATCATTATAACCTTCTGCACCATCAAGTTCTGAACGTTTCACGGCTTTATCCAGGTGGGTTATCTTGTTTTGGTAAGAGGTGATGTTGCCTCTAACGGTCCAAGTGAGGTCTTTTGTGCGAATGATGTCTCCATGTAGGTCGAGTTCTACACCGCTATTTCGCATATCGCCCACATTGGCCCAATAGCCTTTAAAGCCGAACGAGCCGGGCAAAGTAAACCACGATAGCATGTCGGATGTTTTGCGATAGAAGTATTCGATATCGCCACCGAAGCGCTGATTAAACAAAGAAAACTCTACGCCCACATTAAAGTTGCCGCCTTTTTCCCAAGTGATGTTGGCATTTCCCAGCGAACTAGGTGTGAGTGCTACGTTACCATTAGAATTTTCTATATTATAATAGGTGATGTAACGGAAGTTTCCGATATTGTCGTTGCCTTGTTCTCCGTAAGATAGCTTAAGCTTGAGTTGGTCTACCCATGGGGCATTGAACCACTTTTCTTTGTTAATCATCCACGCTCCACCAAACGACCAGAAATTACCCCAACGACTTGAGGGGTCGAAACGTGATGAGGCGTCGCGACGGAACGACAAAGAAGCGAAGTAACGACCATCGTAATTATACTGCATACGCCCGAAATAGCCCTCGGTATTGTATTCGCTGGTGTACGAATAGGTGTTACCCACCTGCACTGCACCATTCAATTCGGTGGTGAGATACGAAAATGTTTTGAGCTTATCGCCCTTAAGATAATAGTAAAGAGAGCGATAATACTCGTGTCCTAGCATCACTTCCACATCGTGCAAACCCATCACGCGATGCCAATTGAGCAGCTGTTGCAGGGTATAAGTCAATGTACGGTCGTGCGTTTTAAACACATGGCCTTTCTGCGATGCATTCTGTCCGTACCAAGGGTTATAGGTTGTAGTACCGCGATAGTCGCCCCAGAACACGGTATTATTAAGCGACAGACGGAAATCTTTCAAAAATCTCACCTCGGCATTACCTGCACCGTTGAAGGTGTTTCCATTTCCTCCGTTGGTGTCGAGCTGATTATCCGACAGCGGGTTTGAACGATTCATAAAAGCTCTAACATTGGGTAAGGTTGTGCCATCGCCGTAATCGTAGAGTGGCAGCCCCGTTCTTTGGTCGTAAAGCATTTCTCCAGCTGCGTTACGGAAATAAAGTGGATAGATGGGCGCCACCTTTGTAAGGGCAAACACATTGGTGGGCGAAGCCGAATTGCCATCGCCGCGCAATGAATTGGCTTGGTAGTTGGCATAGCTAATGTTACCAAACAGCTTGAGCCATGGTTTCATTTGGGCGTCGCCTTTGAAGCGAGCAGAGATGCGTTGATAATCCGAACCCGGCGAGATACCGTCTATCTTGAGGTAAGAAGCCGACATGTAGAGGCTTGAAGTGGGTGTACCATAGTTGGCCGTAAGCGAATATTCTTGTCTCAGACTCTTACGGAAGGTGGCATCACTCCAGTTGTCGGGCGTGAGAAAATAGGTGTTTCCATCTTTTCCCATCACCGTTGCGCCCAATGTTGCGCGTGGGTTAAGCTTGCCATTTCTACCAATGAGCAGTTCGTTTTGTGGCACGGTGTACACGTTATAGCCCAATCCGAAAGCATCGTTACCCGTTAATTTATTGTTTGCAAACACCAAAGCGTTATCGGCATCATAACCAAGCTTGTCGATGGCATAGTTATATAAGCCCTTTCCCCACATCTCATAATAGGCTGCGGGATTATTGATATAGTTGTAATCTGGCAATTGACGTTCGTTCTGACCCCATTTTGCATCGAACGAAATAGACGAATGGTCGCGCTTTCCGTTCTTTGTTGTGATGAGCACAACACCATTTGCGCCTCGTGCGCCATACAAAGCAGCCGATGCAGCATCTTTTAATACAGTCTCACTCTCGATATCTAGCGGGTTAATCATGTTCAGATTGCCACTATAGGGCGAACCATCTACGATGATAAGTGGGCCATTGCCGGCATTGATCGAACTAATACCGCGCACGCGAATGGTAGGCGACCCCATACCAGGTTGTCCCGAAGCCTGCACCATTTGCACACCTGCAGCCTTACCCTTCATGGCGTCGAGAGGGTTGGTGGCTTGCACCTTGCCAATCTCCTTGCTGTCGATAATAGCAGCCGAACCCGTGAAAGCCGACTTCTTACTCGTACCATAGGCCACCACAATCACCTCGTCCAAACCCTTAGACACGGGTTTGAGGATAATTTGCATGTGGTCTTTAGCTTGAAGGTCTTGTGGTTCAACGCCCACATAACTCACTCTAATTTGTGTTTTGCCAGCAGGCAGCACCAGTCTAAACCGTCCATCGAGGTCGGTAACGGTACCTGCGCCCGTGCCAATAACCTGCACCGTGGCCCCAACAACAGGCTCGCCTTGTTCGTCTTTCACTATTCCGGCGGCCACACGCTCGCGCGTTTGTACGGTCTCAATAGGTGATGCCGTGGGCAATGGATGACTTGCCCATGCCGGCATCATGCTTGCAGAGGTCGTTGCCAACAATGCAAGACATAATAATAGTTCCTTTTCTTTTGGATTCATGACTTAGGTTTTATTGATAAATATTGTTAATTCAGCTTTAATCTTTGCTCGATTGTTCAGGTTTGTAGATAAACGTTGTTCGGTTAGCTTATTGAAATGGCCTACGACCAAATCGAAATTCCGACAAAAGTAGTGCATTTGTTCAATACAAACAAATGTTTCTTTACTTTTTACGTGTTAAAATATTTAAATATGAAATATTTTGTACATTCATAGTTACAAATTGCATAAAGAACGGATATTAATAAACAATAAAACTGCTTATAATATTCTGTTTATCAACTATATTAGAAAATTTATAACATGGCTATCTACTGAACTCAAACATACAAACACGAAGTAATGTTCTACTAAAAGATAGATAAATCAGACACTTACACATTTTCGTTATTCACGAATAACCTGTAATATAATACAACATATTTCCTCATTTTTGGTAGATATTGCAGTAAGGTGTTGTTATCTATCTGGTAATCCTCAATGTTAGGCGCGCACGATGCTGGTGATTATCAAAAAATAAGGGTATCGTGCTATGCATTCGGGTGCTTTTAACTAACTTTGTGGTGATAAACATCCTCATCAACAATCTAAAGAAGCAGACAATGAGTGCTATAGAAATTATCACTAACGAATTGCAGACCCTTGGAAGAGCTGAAAAGGCTGCACATTTAAGTAGGTTTTTCAAAACAGGCAAGGGACAATACGGCGAAAACGACCGCTTTTTAGGCGTTACCGTACCCCAAACACGCCGTGTGGCTATGGCGCATGCCGGTGTGAATTTGGCCGATTTGCAACAACTCATTCGGTCTGAGTGGCACGAAGTGCGCCTTTGCGCCTTATTCATTCTTACGATTCAGTTCAATAAAGGAGATGAACCAACACGCACCGAGCTTGTACACTTCTATTTAAACAACACGCAACACACCAACAATTGGGACCTCGTGGACCTTTCCGCGTGGAAAACCATCGGCACTTATTTGCTAGACAGACCGCGCAACTTGCTTTATCGGCTAGCCGAAAGCCCTTTGTTGTGGGATAATCGCATTGCCATGGTGTCTACTTACGCCTTTATCAGGCAGGGACAATTAGACGACACGTTTGCCTTGGCCGAAAAAATGATGGGCCATAAGCACGACTTAATGCATAAGGCTATTGGCTGGATGTTGCGCGAAGCAGGCAAACGCGATGAAAAAAGATTGATTGATTTTGTGGAAAACCATCGTTTGGTGATGCCCCGAACCATGTTGCGCTATGCTATTGAGAAGTTATCTGCCACACAACGAAAGCATTTGATGCGCAAAGACTAGGTTTGTGCCTTCATCAATATGCGCACCACCTACTCCACTGCCATAAAACCCTTTCGGAAATTAGTGCACTTGCCAGCAGTTACACTTGCTTAACAGCACAATATAACAAGCGATGCCGAGCATCAGCTTATAATGGGGCAATAACTATGAAGTAAATCTTAGTCTTAAACTTAGGGGGATTTGGTGCTAAAAACGATGTTCAAACAAATCATTAACGCCCATTTTTAAAACACGTCCCCTAAGTCTATCACGCGTTAGCATAAGTAATATTATTTTACAAACGATACATTCTCGGCTACTCATTCTAGCGAAAAAACCAGCTTAAAACCTGCTATTAAGCATCAAAAATCGAACCATCGTTTTAAAAGTTCAGCCATTGGAGTAAGGATTATCAGCATTTTGCACCATTTTGGCTTTCTAGTTTGTCGCCGACGCACAATTTTTCATCACGCCCAAACCTGCTTTTTGTTGCAAAAACACCACTATTTGGCACTTTATTTGTTCGTAAACACCAACATTTTGCACCAACAACCCACCATATAGCCACAGAAAATACGGATAAACATACACTTGCCGCTGAATTAAATTACGTTTTACCTCGCGTTTTGCTGTTTTAATCTTGCATTTTGCTGCATTTAGCCTTGCGTTTTGCTGCACTTTACCTTGCGTTTTGCAGCATTTAGCACTGCGTTTTGCTGCATTTAGCACTGCGTTTTGCTGCAAAACGCACGGTTTAGCGTAAAGTTTGCGCTTTTAGTCCTCGCAAAATAAATTTCTATGCATTACAAATCATTTTCTTATTTCACAAAAACAAAGTCGCACGAGAATTGAATATTTGCGACCGAACAGGCACCTGATAAAGAAAAAGGGCACTTTTCGTGCCCAATTTCACGCGGAATATTTTACATTTCGTATAAAACAAATTCCCTCAAACAAAGTCAATAAAGAGCCATAAAGCTACAAGCCGATACGCAAAGATGCTAAAACCTGAGCTACTAAATGCTTTGTACAGCCTTAGCCAACTGTTCCATGGCCTGTTGTAGTATGGCGCGAGGCGTGCCCACGTTCATGCGCATGTGCGATTCGCCTCCCTGACCAAACATTTCGCCATCGTTAAGGGCTAAATGCGCCTTGTCTATGCAGAGGTCTAATAGCTGTTTGTGCGTGAGATGCAAGTCGGTGAAGTCTAACCACACCAAAAAACTGGCTTGCGGGCGAAGCGGTTTAACACCAGGGATGTGTTTTTTGCAAAACTCTTCTACAAAGCACACATTGCCTTCAACATATTTCAGCATTTGTTTTCGCCATTCGTCGCCCTGCGTATAGGCCGCAATAGTGGCGATGGGAGCCAAGATAGTGGGTTCTTCTAACTCGTTTGCCGACAGCCAACGAAAGAACTTAGCTCGAAGGGTTTCGTTGGGCACGATGGCAAACGAACTAACAACACCTGCAATATTAAACGTTTTAGAGGGTGCACCAAAAGTGATAGAAATATCGGCAGCATGTTGGTTCACTGTGGCAAATGGTATATGGCGATGACCAAAAAGGGCCATATCTGCGTGTATTTCATCGCTTATCACGATGATGTTGCGTTCAAAACAGAAGTCGGCCAGGCGTTGTAATGTTTCTTTCGACCACACTTGTCCTGCGGGGTTATGAGGATTGCACAGCACAAAGAGTTTGCAATGCTCATCGCACACGGCCTCTAGGTTATCAAAATCCATGTCGTAATAACCATCGGCCTTACGCTTAAGCGGATTAAACACCACTTCTCGCCTATTGGCCAAGGGTGTTAAGCGGAAGGGATGGTACACCGGTGGCTGAATAATAACCTTATCGCCGGGGTTGGTAAACACGTTAATAACAAAGCCTATGCCCTTAACGATGCCAGGGATATAGGTAAGCCACTGGCGTTGCACCTGCCACTGGTGGTGGCTTTGCTGCCAGTTGATGATGCTCTGCCATAACTCTTCGGGCGTAACAGTGTAGCCAAAAATGGGGTGTTCCAACCGTTTGCGCATAGCCTCTACGATAAAAGGAGGTGTGGCAAAATCCATATCGGCCACCCAAAGCGGCAAAAGGTCGTCGCGTCCCCAACGTGGTTTCAAGGCGTCGTGCTTGAGATCGCCACTTCCTCGGCGGTCGATTATCTCGTCAAAGTTGTAGTTGTGCATGCCATTTTAGTTTTTAAAGATTACGGGGTTGAGCGTTGATTGTTAGTTGAGCGCCTGTATGATATCGTCTAAGAGGTCGTCCACGTCTTCCAATCCTATACTAAGCCTGATTGTTGTGTCGTTCACATCCATTTCGCGACGCTGTTCGTCTGTAAAAGCTCCATAGATGGTACTTGCGGGATGAATAGCAAGCGTGCGATTATCAAACAAGTTGGTGGCGCGATGAATGAGTTTCAGTTTGTTTATCATGGCGAAACAAGCCTCTTTACTATCTAAGTCGATAGTAATCATCGCCCCAGCCGTGTTACCAAACTGCTTTTTGGCCAATTCGTGATAAGGATTGTCGGGCAATCCCACATAGTTTACATGCTTAATCTGTGGCAGTATTTGCAATTGTTTAGCTAATTCAAGCGCATTGGCAGCCTGAATGCGATAGCGTGCATCAAGCACTTCTAGCCCTACGGTTTGCAGATAAGCAGCCTGTGGCGTCATATAAGCACCGAAATTAAACAGCAATTCGCCACGCAACGCGCGCCCAAGGGGTTGAAATGTGCCGTAATCAATAACCAGTCCACCCAACGAAGTAGCACCACCGCTAATGTATTTGGTGCTAGAAACCACCTCGGCATCCACCCCAAGCGCTTTTGCTGAAAACTCGGTAAAGGGGATTAGCGTGGTATCGGCCACCAAAGGTATGCCCCGCTGATGAGCCAAAGTCGCCAAAGCCACAATGTCTACCACCTCAAGTTGTGGGTTAGTCATTATCTCAAGATACACACAGCAGGTGTTGTCGTCTAGCTGCTGTTCCACTTGTTCAACGTTAGTGAGGTCGCAAAGGCGAGCTTCAACGCCGAAACGTTTGAGAGTTGAGGTAAGAAGTGAATAGGTGTTGCCAAACATATGGCGCGAGCTAACAATGTTTTTACCCTGTTGCGCCAACGCAATAAACACGGCGCTGATGGCAGCCATGCCCGAATTAAAGGCCACAACATCGGTTGCACCGGTTATGCCTTTAACCCTTTGTTCTAAATTTTCAACTGTTGGGTTGCCCACTCTTGAGTAATCGGGAGCCGACACCCTACCGCAAAACACGTCGCTCATAAGTTGTGCGTTGTCAAATTCGTAGGCAACGGCGTTATAAACAGGCATACTAAGCGCATCGTAGGCATCGCGTCGCTTATAAGGTTGATGTATGGCGCGCGTTGTTTTTTTCATATTTATATGTTTAGTTGTTGTGGATTTGCCTCATCAATACCATTGCACAGCATTACCTACACCGCTACGTTTGTCGTACTTCAGTGCATCGGTAAGTGTGGATGCATTACAACGGAAGCTAAAGTTGTAGCTGGTGTAGGGCGCAAGAACCACCGAACAGCTCATGCTAAAGCAATGAAGGTCGCGTTGAAGCGAGGCGGTGGTCATAGAAATCTTACGATTTTCGAAGTCGTAACCCGACGAGAAGCTGATGTTCCAGCCATCACTAATACGAATGTTACCACTAACGTTAAGCGATTGTGTGAACTTATAGGGGTAACGCATGGTGTTATAGTTGAACTTTTTCACATCGGTATTCTCCAGCATAGTGACACCATAGCCAAAAGTTAGCGACCAAGGCATGGAGAATTTCATGTAACCATCTTCGTCGGTTTCGGTTTTTCCGCCGTCTCTTCCACCCGAAGCGCCTCGTTGTCCTTCAATCATATCATCGTCGATGTTGCTTTCGATGTTGGTATCTGTGCCTTCGTCGTCATCGTGTTGCTTTTTCTTGTCCTCGTCTTTGGTTTTCTTACCAAAGAGTTTAGCCAATTTTTCGGGTGTGAGTGTGAACGAAATGTTTTGCGACATACCTTGGAAACGTCCAAACCTTCCACGACTCCACTCGGTGTGTGTGCCCACATAAGGCACGCCGTTGCTATCCAGTTCGTAGGCATAGGTGGCAAAAAGTGCGTTAAGACTGAAGGTATAGTTTTTCCACCACTTCAATCTAAGGCGCATACTAAGGTCGCTCCAGGGTCTTGTTTCTGCAGCCATATTATACGACATTGAAGCGCCAAGCTCGTCGATGATGCTTAGTTTTTTAAATCCAGTAGAGTCTTTGTCCGACCGCACTTTCATTTCGATGTTGTTTCCTAAGTCGAACGACACGCTACCCGTTTTACCTCGTCCAGGAACACCAAAGAGCGAGCCTTCGAAAGGCGAATATTCCACGAGCGAGACATTACCAGCTGCGTCGGTTTTTTGGTAAGTGGCGTAGTAACCATAGCGCGATGCGCTGAAATCGGGTGCATAGCTAAAGCTCACTTGTGGAGTGAGGACGTGACGAATGGCCACAATCTTATCGCCAAAGAGTTTGCGACTAGGTGTCCAGAAGCCATAAAGCTTGGTATTGGCCGACACACTCATGCGCCAGTCGTACACGTTATGAAATCCGTAAGTGGTGTCGTTCACCTCGGTTTGGCGAGCAACGTCCCACGAACGAGTAACCTTATTGGTGTACATACGGTCGGCAAACGAGAACGAGGGATTAAGACTAAGATAATTAAAGAGCGTAAACGAGCCACTAATGGGCACTGTGTGCATCATTCCGTTGCGCCAATCCTTAATGAGGTTCGAACGCATCAGGCGGTCTTCCTTAGTGTTTATCGAATTACTTAGCTGTCCGGTGTAACTCATTGCTATCTTTTCGTACCATCTCTCTTTACCTGCAGCGTGCTTACGCTTGAAGGGATAGAAGCGTGCAATGGAGATATTGATATCGGGCAGCGTGAGAGCGATACTCGAGTCGCGCATGTTTTGCGAGAGGTTACCCGTTGCGCTCAGCGTCAATCCGATGCTTGAGAAGCCCGTGCTCCAGCTCACCGACGAGGTTCGGGTGCTTTGCGTAAGGGCTTGCGGGTTGTAAAGGCTATTTAAATTGTTGCGTTCGTAGCTAGTGGAAGCAAAGTTTACACTTCCCGACAACGTGCTAAAGGGGTTGGCCTTGGGGTCTTGTCGGTGGTTCCATTGCAGTTTAAAGCTTGTTTGCGATGAATAATCGGGCAAGCCTTTATCGCCAGTTTTGGTGTTTTGGTAGCTAAAATAGAAACTTCCATTGTAGCGATAGCGCTTACGATAGTTAGAAGCAGCCGAGAAACCCCACGAGCCTTTGGTGTAGATTTCGCCAAGAAGTTTCAGGTCCCACTTATCTCCAAGTGCGAAATAATAACCCATATCGCGCAGATAAAAGCCACGTTCGCTCTCATCGCCGTAAGTAGGCATAATAAAACCACTGCTATATTTCTGTGTAAAAGGGAAAAATCCGTAGGGAATGGCCAAGGGCAAAGGCACATCGGCAACCACGAGATAAGCCGGACCAAACACCACATCCTTGCCAGGACGCACCTTAGCACGCGAAAGCGCAATGTAGAAGTCGGGACAATCTTTATCGCAAGTGGTGTAACGGCCGTGTTGCAGATAGACGTCGCCGTTGGCATCACGCTTTGCTTTTTCGCCATAAAGATATCCCTCTTGCTGCTGTGTGCGCACATCTTTAATCAGTCCGCGCTTCGACTTAAAGTTAAAGGCCATGGTGTCGCTTGTGTATTTGTCGGACCCCATGTTAAAAACAGGCTTGCCCTTGATGCCATCTTTTTCGCTGCTATCGGCCACACCAGTGGCATGAACCACACTGCTATCGGTGTTGATGCGTATGCGTTCGCTGGCCAAGTCCATGTTTTCGTATTTCACTTTGCCTGTGCCGTAGATGTAAGCCATCTTCGATTGGGCATTATATACTAAGGAGTCGGTACCCGAATACACCACGGGCGCATCGATACCGTTTTTCTTTTGCCGGTTAATTGAGTCGAGACGTATAGAGTCGTCTACATGCTTATTATGGCGATAGATAGCCCGTTGCAACGAGTCCATGCGTGTAGTGTCGTTGGCTATACGTGCCAACGAGTCGCGCCGAATAGAGTCGGCCTGCCTTTGGGCAGCCGTCTTGGCCGTCTTATTTCGCTGAGTTAGGGGCGAATATACCCCAGCCGTTACAAACACAACGACAAACAGCAGTAGTGCAATTAACGATTTTCTTCGCATTCTAGGGTACAAAATTAACGATTTAATGGTGAACCCTCTTGCTCTTATCCCTTTTTAACACTTACAATTACCAGTGATAACACTGTTGCCAAGCATAGTCTACAAGCCCAACGCGCATGAATTGCACCCCAAACTCATGTTATTTTAACGTCTATACACGCCCACACAGATGCAAAAACTTCAATGGTATGGTCCGTATTTGATTTTTTTTATCTAATTTTGCAGCGCTATATTATCCCTATAGTAAATGGTATAAGCAACTTATGAAAAAGAAAATACAATTCAGCCTCGTATATCGAGACATGTGGCAGAGCTCTGGGAAGTTCCAGCCACGCAAAGATCAGTTGGAGAAAATCGCTCCCGTAATCATCGAAATGGGTTGTTTCTCGCGTGTTGAAACCAACGGCGGTGCTTTCGAACAGGTGAACTTGTTGGCTGGCGAAAACCCCAATGAGGGCGTGCGCGCATTTTGTAAGCCCTTCAATGAGGTAGGAATTAAAACCCACATGCTAGACCGTGGACTCAATGCCTTGCGCATGTATCCCGTTCCCGACGATGTTAGAGCACTGATGTATAAGGTGAAACACGCTCAGGGTGTGGATATTCCCCGTATTTTCGACGGACTGAACGACGTGCGTAACATCATCCCCAGTATTAAATGGGCTGCCGAAGCTGGCATGACTCCTCAAGGAACACTTTGCATCACCACTTCGCCAGTGCACACGCTGGAGTATTATAGCAACATTGCCGACCAACTTATTGAAGCTGGTGCTAAAGAAATCTGTCTTAAAGACATGGCGGGCATTGGACAACCGGCTTTGCTTGGCCAACTTACTAAAGCCATTAAAGACAAACATCCTGAAATTATCATCGAGTATCACGGACATACTGGCCCCGGATTGTCTATGGCTTCAATCCTTGAAGTTTGTAACAATGGTGCCGACATCATTGATACTGCCATCGAACCACTATCTTGGGGTAAGGTGCATCCAGACGTTATCTCGGTGCAAAGCATGCTGAAGAACGAAGGCTTCGATGTTCCTGAAATCAATATGAGCGCTTACATGAAGGCTCGCGCATTGACACAAGAGTTTATAGACGAATGGTTGGGCTACTTTATTAATCCTGCCAACAAGCTGATGAGTTCGTTACTCTTAGGCTGTGGCTTGCCTGGAGGTATGATGGGAAGTATGATGGCCGACCTAGCTGGCATACATAGCACCATCAACAGCATCCGCACAAAGAAGGGAGAGGCCGAATTGTCTACCGATGATATGCTTATCAACCTCTTTAATGAAGTGGAATATGTATGGCCTCGCGTGGGTTATCCTCCCTTGGTTACGCCTTTCTCACAATATGTTAAGAACATTGCACTGATGAACCTTCTCACAATGGAGCAGGGCAAGGGACGTTTTGTGATGATGGACGATGCTATGTGGGGTATGATTCTGGGTAAGAGTGGTAAGATTCCTGGAACTATCGCTCCCGAATTGGTGGCTCTGGCTAAAGAGAAAGGTTTCGAATTTACCGATGCCGACCCACATACACTGCTGCCAAACAACCTCGACGACTTTAAGAAAGAGATGGACGAGAATGGTTGGGAGTACGGACAAGACAACGAAGAACTGTTTGAACTGGCCATGCACCCCGAACAATACCGCAACTATAAGAGCGGACAGGCTAAGAAAAACTTCTTGGCCGACCTGCAAAAGGCTAAGGACGCGAAGATGGGTAGCAAACTTTCGGCTGAAGAACTGGCAGCATTTAAGCACGCTAAGGCCGATGCGCTGGTGGCTCCTGTTAAAGGACAATTGTTCTGGGAATTTAATGGCGATGGCGAATGCGCACCAACGGTTGAACCTTACATTGGTAAAGAGTACAAAGAAGGTGATGTGTTCTGCTATATCGTTGCAACATGGGGCGAAATCGTTACTGTTCCTGCCGCTCTAGGTGGAAAGCTTGTTGAAATTAACGCTAAACAAGGCAGCAAGGTTAACAAGGGCGACGTGGTGGCTTACATCGAACGCGAACAAAAGAACTAATATCGAGCCATAAAAGCTTAATAAATTACTTTAAAGGCACAGCCTGCAACTTGTTGCGGGTTGTGCCTTTAAAGTTTGTTGGCAGATAATCAAAATAAAATTGCAGAATTTAGGGGTCAGTCCTAAAACCCAGTTGTAAGTCCTTCCCCCTCATGCACATAATTTCAT